>JBIIMX010000163.1:0-7049 GCA_044337765.1 Pirellulales bacterium
TTTCGGCCGCCACCAGCGACTTGGTCACGAGGCACTGGGCCAGCAGCATGCCGCCCGCCAGGAGAATCCTGATTCCCAAACGGTTTTTCATACTCCATCTCCTTCCACGCGTGTGTCGTGCCAGTCGGTCATGTCTCCGCAGCAGCGGTCCGCCCCGGACGTCCGATCGCCCCCTTCGTGAGTTCCAGAAACGCGGTCTCAAGATTGACCTCCTGCTCCCGCATCGAGACCAGATGATGCCCTGCGGCGATGAGCTTGCCTGCCAGCGGTGAGGGATCCACGACGCCATCGGCGAGGGTCACAAGAATTTCGCCATCGCGAACCGTAACACCCGCGGCCTCCGGCGATGTCTCCAGCAACTGCGCAGCTTTTTCCGTCGGTCCGGCGAGACGAATACGGATCACTGGCCGGCCACGGACCTGCGCCAGGAGGTCCTGCACGTCGCCGCAGGCCAGCAGTCGGCCGTATTCGATGATCCCGACTCGATTGCAGATGTCGGCCAACTCCGGAAGGATATGGCTGGAGACGAGAATCGTTTTGCCAAGCCCCTGCAGCCGCTTGAGCAGCCCGCGCATCTCGATCCGGGCCCGCGGGTCGAGGCCGCTGGCGGGTTCGTCGAGCAGCAGTACCTGCGGATCGTGCAAAAGCACGCGCGCCAGACCCAGCCGCTGTGTCATGCCGCGGGAGAGGCTCGTCACCAGTTCATCCCGCTTGAAGGCCAGGTCGACCAGTTCGAGCGACCGCTCCGCCACGCGTCGCCGCTCCGGACCGTCGATCCGATAGGCGGCTGCAAAAAACTCCAGGTATTCGATCACCCGCATGTCATCGTAGACACCGAAGATATCGGGCATGTAGCCGATCGCCCGACGGATCTCGCGGGGATGCTTGTAGATGGAGTAGCCGCAGACGTAGGCCTCGCCCCATGTCGGCGATAACAGGGTGGAGAGGATGCGGATGGTGGTCGTCTTGCCGGCGCCGTTGGGGCCGATGAAGCCGAACAGATCCCCCTTCTCCAACTTCAGGTCGAGCGACTCGAGGGCGTAGAAGTCGCCATATTTCTTGGTCAGGTCGATCGTTTCGATCATGGCAGCATTCAGTTGGGGCTGGCGGAGGAGTGTGATGCGGGGGATGGGCCTCGGGCTTCGGCCGTCGGCTCAACGAGCGGGATCACGATCCGCCACAAGGCGGTCTGCCCGGGCATTGGCGGCACGTGTGCCGCCGTGTCGGTGCTGCCGAGTGCCTGGGGGCGGCACTGCCATTCCGCGAGGGAAGGCCCGCGGCCCACGAGCACGGCGCGGTCGAGCGGAAGGAGCGGTGACATGTCGAACCTGGCAAGCCGCCCCGATTCGAGAGAGGTGTAGCCGGTGCCGCCCGCGGCCGCATGGAATCCGGCGATCTCGAGGATTCGCAGCGGGTCGGGCTCGGAGAGATCCCAGCGGACGTTGACCTCGCGATCCTTGCTCTGCGTGCGCCGGGTCAGCGCCCCGGCGAGCGAGCGGGGGCCGCGTCCGGTGCCGGTATCGAAGGATTGTCCAGGCCCAAGCGGGCCCACCTCGTAGAGCCAGCCCGCGTGTGCGAGCACGCAGGCCTCCAGCGGAAACGGCAGCCGGCTGGTCAGCATACCCCGCAGGGTCCCCTGCCCTTCCCGTGCGAGCGTCGACTCAATCGCCATGGTCGGCGTGTGACCGCTGATCTCCGCCTCGAACAAGCGGCTCGAGGAGGCGGCGATCGGGATGCCGTCGAGTACCGCGGCGGAACTGCCGTATCCATAGTTGGTCGCAGCCAACGAAGGATGCGGAGACGATGCATCGGTGCCGCCAATTCCGCGACCGCAGGCCGCAAACCAGCTCACTTCACGCTTCCCGGACAGGGATTCGCCGGCATCCGACGCGGCGAAGGCGAGGCGGTCCTGGGCTGGGGTAACCTGCAGATCGAGCAGCGCATTCTCGGGCGACCAGACGCCAGCGAACGACGCGACTCGCACCAGGCGGCTGCCCGCGTCGAGATCGACCAAGGAGGCGGCGGAGGTCTGCCACTGCGTGCCCTTGAACCGCTGCCCCGCAGACCACGCCAGCCCGCTCGCGGCAGCGACAAACAGCGGCAGAGACACCCAGGCCAGCCTCGAGGACCGCAGCCCACCGCTCGAACTTCCGCGTCTGCGGCCAGAAACCAACCACCAATCGAGCGGATAGAGACAGGCGACGTAGAGAATTCCCAGTCCGGCGATCACCTCGAAGGGAATGGGTGCCACTCCCGGAAACCGATCGATTGCCTGCCGGAGCTGTCCAGCCAGATCAAGCGAGCCCCGGTTGATTTCCGCCGTGCGCCCGGCATCCCGCGCACCACGGCGACCGCGTAGCATCTCGACGAGCATGGTGTCGCTCCCAGACCAGTCGCGAAACGGAGCGTGGTCTATGTCAACGCCGACCCAGACGAGCGTGCCAAAGCCGTGAGCTCTCCGTATGACCAGCGGCAGGTCGCCGGGGCCGCGTCCTTCGAAAGCTTCGACGCTTCCGTCGATTGCTTGTGGGTTGGCGAACAGTGGCAACTCCAGGCCGGTGAGCGCCCCCTTGTCGAGCGGACGGTTGGCCCGCGCATACGTCTCGATCGCATTGCCGCGCCGCAGCGGCACCAGCTTTGAGACCGGCCCCGGCAGCCACGCAGCCGCCGGGGTGCCGCCACGCTGGATGTCCATCGCCGACATCCCTGCAATGAATACAAGCTGGCCTCCCTGCCGCACCCAGGCGTCGACGCCTTGAAGCACCTCAGGATCAAAGGCGGCAACCGAACGGCCGCAGACGATGATCGAATCGGCACCGTCGAAGGCCTGGGCCGTCCTTCCCAGCGAGGCCGCCCCCCCTGCCCCGGCTCCTTTGCCAGCCCCGCTGGTCCGCGGGCTGATTGCCACGACCCGCGGATGGGTGCCGTCATCCTTGGCCAACAACCGCGAGGCCCGCTCGGCGGCGGGCAACTCGCCAAGCACCAGCATGATCGAATCGGTTGCCGGAATCGGCGACGGAAGCGACTGAGGCACGGCCGGCGCATGTTCACGATCAGCCCCGCCGTCGGCGGCACCCGGCACGGGTTCCACGAGCACGCGAGCGGTCGGGCGGCCGAAGCGAACGGTCAGCCGTGCCAACGGTCGACCCTCGGGCCCGGCCACGACCGGCACGGCAGGGGACCTGACATACTGGCCGTCAGGGTCCTCGACCCAGACGCATACGGCCTGCGGCGGGCTCGACGCCGGAAACTCGAGCGTCAGCGGGGTCCATGAACCGGTTCGATAGACGCCGTCGAATCCAACTCGCAGATCGGGCCGCATATCTGGCGAATCAGCTGCGGCGGATGCCGTGGCGGATTGAGACGCCAACAACCCCGCGATCGCAAGGACCAGGGTAATCATGGCTTCTCCGCATCAGGGCAGATGCACCCGCGTTGGCCGCAGCCGGGACAGCCAGCGCCATATTTCCGCTTCACGGCATCCTCCAGATCGACGTCGACGACGTTGGCGATCGTCGCCAGCCAGGCCAGAACGTCGGCGAATTCCAGCGACTTCTCTTCGTGCGTGCCGCTGCGGAGTGCCGTGGCCAGTTCACCGATTTCTTCCGTGAGCCACATGAATGTCCCCTCGACGCCCCGAGACGCGTCCTTCTCATGATACATGCCGCGGATCAACTGCTGGAATTCGCCAAGCGTCATCGGGAGCCTGCTCTCATGGAAAGGCTGGGTACAGAAAAAAGGTCACGTCGTTTGAGTGTGCCAAACCTGGGATCGAGGCACAAACCACGGATAGATTGCGGGTACCACGAAGGCAGTCAGGAGTGTCGACGTGACGATTCCGCCAATCACCACGGTGGCCAGCGGCTGTTGGATTTCCGCACCAGCGCTCGTGGCCATCGCCATGGGGAGGAAACCGAGGCTGGCCACGAGTGCCGTCATCAACACCGGACGGATGCGAATCTCGGCCGTGGCGAGCGCCGCCTCCCGCGGAGAGAGCCCTCCTTGCCGTGCATGCTCCGCCCCGGCCACCCACACCAGCCCATTGAGCACGGCCACGCCGAACAGGGCCACGAAGCCGACGCCTGCCGCGATCGAGAACGGCATGCCCCGCAGCGCGAGCGCAGCAATGCCGCCCGACGCCGCCACCGGAACGGCGAAGAAGATCAACGACGTCAGGCGGAGCGACTTGAAACTTGTATAGAGCAGCAGTGCGATCAACCCCAGCACGACCGGCGTGATCAACATGAGACGCCGGCTGGCGGAGACGAGGTTCTCGAAGTCACCTCCCCACCGCATCGTGTAGCCCTTCGGCAGGCGAATCTGCCCGGCCATGGACGCTTGAGCCTCCTGGACGAAGCTGGCCACGTCGCGGCCCCGCACATTTGCCGAGACGAACGTGCGGCGCCGCGAGTTTTCATGCTCCACCGATGGCGGGCTCTCGGCCCTGATGATGTCGGCCAATTCTCCCAGCGGCACGGGCCGTCCACCCGCCGCGCCGACCGGAATCTGCGGCAGCCGTTCGGCGTTCTCTCGCCACTCCGGCGGAAACTTCACCACCAGCGGGTAGCGGGGACGCCCTTCGTAAATGACGCCCGTCTGGATGCCGCCCATGGCAGACACGGTCCGCATCACTTCGACGCCGTCGATCGCATGCCGGGCCAACTGATCGGGCCGGGCGTCGATCTGCATGGTCGGCACGTTGGCCTGCCAGTCGGCCCGCACGTCCGCCGCGCCGCGCACGCCTCGCAGCACGCCCTCGATCTGTTTGCCGAGATTTCCCAGCGTGTCGAGATCGTCGCCGTAGACAAGCACCGCGACGTCGGCCTTCACGCCCGCCACGAGTTCGTCGACACGCATCTCGATCGGCTGGCTGAAGCCGAAGTTCGCACCCGGCACCACGGCGGTCAGCGACGCCGACATCCTTTCCACGAGCTGCTCCCGCGACACCCCGGCCGGCCAATCCGCACGCGGCTTGAGCATCACCCAGATGTCGGTCTGCTGCACGCCCATGATGTCGTTGGCGATCTCCGGCCGGCCGGTCTTGCAGAAGACGGTCTTCACCTCGGGATAGGTGCCGAGCGTCTTTTCGATTCGCGTCGTGATCGGCACCGAATCCTCAAGCGTGGCGCTGGGCAGTCGGACGACCTCGATGAGCAGATCACCCTCGTCGAGCCGCGGCATGAACTCCGCCCCGAGATTCAGTGCCACCGGAATGCTGGCGGCCACGAGGCCGGTGGCCAGCAATGACACCAGCACCGGATGGTAGACGGCCAGTTTCGCCAGCGGCTGATACGCACGGTGGAAAAGCCGCATCAGCAGCGGTTCGCGTTCCTCCTCGCGGGTCAGCACCGTGGCTGCCAGCACCGGCATGAGCGTGAGCGAAATGAGCAACGATCCGGCGAGGGCAAAGAGCACCGTCAGGGCCATCGGCCGAAACAACTTTCCCTCGGTGCCTTCCAGAAAGAGAATCGGGAGGTAGACGATCGCGATGATGAGTTCGCCGAACATCGTCGGGCCGCGGACCTCGATCGCCGCGTCGCGGACGACAGCCAGCTTCGATTCCGTTGGCGATGCCAGGCCGAGTCGCCGCACGCAATTTTCCACCATGATCACGGAGCTGTCGACCACGAGGCCGAAATCGATCGCTCCCAGGCTCATGAGGCTCGCCGAAATGCCGGTGGCCCACATCAGATTGGCGGCAAACAGCATCGACAGCGGGATCGCCAGCGCCACGATGAGCCCGGCGCGGATGTTTCCCAGCAACACAAGCAGCACGCCGACCACGAGCAGGCCGCCCTCGGCCAGATTGTGGAGCACCGTGTCGAGCGTCCGGGCGATCAGTTCAGACCGGTCGTAGAGGATCTCCAGTTCGACCCCGTGGGGCAGGGTTCCCCGGATCTCGTTGAGTCGCTCCTTGGCGGCCGTCACCACCCGTCGGCTGTTTTCGCCGCGAACCATCATCACCATGCCGGTGACCGCCTCGCCGCGACCGTCCCGCGTGGCGGCGCCCTGCCGCACGAGTGGCGCGATCACGACATCGCCGATGTTGCGGATGAGCACCGGCACGCCACCGGGCGGACTTCGCACGATGACGTGCTCGATGGCGTCGGCGTCGGCCAGCAAAGCCTGCCCACGGATGAAGCGTTGCTCGCCATTCTTGACGATGTAACCGCCCCCCGTGCTGACGTTGTTGCGTTCGAGTGCCGCCAGCACTTCCCCCAGCGTGATGCCCTGTGCCGACATGCGGTCGGGATCGACGCGGACCTCGTAGCTCTTGGCGTAGCCCCCATGGCTGTTGATGTCGGTCACGCCCGAAACCTCCCGCATGGCCGGCGCGATTTCCCATTCCAGCAGGCTGCGGAGGTCCATCAGGCTCTGCCCCGACCCCTTCACCTCGAATTGCAGGATCTCGCCCAGTGCCGTGCTCAGCGTTCCGAGTTTGGGCTCTGCAGCGGCGAGCGTGATCCGGCTCTTCGCCTCCGGCAGCCGCTCCGCGACGAGTTGCCGTGCCAGGAAGATGTCCGTGCCCTCGCGAAAGACGACCGTCACCAGCGAGATGCCAAGCCGCGAGATGCTGCGGACCTCCTCGATGTTGGGCAGGCCGCTCACGGCCAGTTCAACCGGATAGGTGATCGACCGCTCCACCTCCAGCGGCGGCAGCGTGCCGGCCTCGGTCACGACCTGCACCTGGATATTGACGAGATCGGGCACCGCGTCCACGGGCACGTGGGTGGCAGCGTAGAGGCCCCCCAGCGACATGAGCACGAACAGCGCAATCACCAGTGCCCGGTTGCCCAGTGACCATTCGATAAGACCAGACAGCATCAGCCGATCCCCTGGGCCAAGCAGGCCGACGGGCCTTTCAATTCGCTTCCTGTTCGAGCAGCAGTTCGCTTTTGAGCACGAACGCACCGCGGGACACGACCTGCTGTCCGGCCGTCAGGCCGCCGGTCACCTCGAGGAAGTCGCCGCTCTCGATGCCGGTGGTTATGTCGACGCGGCGAAACCGGTCGGCCCCATCGGGCACGAACACGAACGACTTTCCCTCG
>JBIIMX010000162.1:0-7049 GCA_044337765.1 Pirellulales bacterium
TTGCGCTGCGGGCTTGGATGAACGGCCCGCTCCCATGCACGCCCGAAGCGCAAGCGAGAGGAATCCGCGTCGTTCCATCCGCGAGGTGTCGCCAACCACAATACCCTTGCTGGCGCTGCGGGCTTGGATGGACAATGCGTTGACGACCATCCACCACACGTCACCATCCACCGCACTTCATCGAGGAGCTTCCCAGACATGCCCACGATTGCACAGGTGACCGACGCCCTGGAACACATGGCCCCGCTGCGGCTCGCTGCCGAGTGGGACTCGGTGGGCCTCTTGGTCGGCTCGGGCCGCCCGCAGATCGCCCGCGTGATGACCTGCCTGTCGCTCACGCCCGACGTGGCCGCCGAGGCTGCCCGCGAGCAGGCCGACATGGTGGTCACGCACCATCCCCTGCCCTTCCGGCCGGTCCCGCGGATCACCGCCGACACTGCCACCGGCCGCGTGCTCCTTGAACTCATCCAGGCCGGCATCGCCGTCTGGAGTTCGCACACCGCCTGGGACTCGGCTGCCGGCGGCATCAACGATCAGCTCGCCGCCCTGCTGGGGCTGGACCACGTGACACCGATCGAACCCGACTCGCTCCATCACTTGGCCGGCTTCGGCCGGGCGGGCACGGCCCCCGCTGGATGGTCGATCGCCCAACTGTCCCGTCACATCGCCAATCGGCTGCACGTGAGGGGAGTGCAGGTCGTGGGCAGCCACGACCGCCCGGCCGGCCGCGTGGGCATCGTCTGTGGCAGCGGGGGCGAATCGCTGGCCGCCGTGCTGAAGTCAGGCTGCACAACCTTCCTGACCGGCGAGATCAAGCTGCATCAGGCACTCGAAGCCCGGGCAGCCGGTCTGGCGGTGATCGCCGTCGGGCACCATGCAAGCGAGCGATTTTCGATGGAAGTGCTCGCGGCGCGGCTGGCCGAGGCGGTCCCCGGCCTCCACTGTTGGGTCAGCCGCGATGAAACCGACCCTCTTGCATGGCTCGAGGAAAGCGGGCGTTCGGCTGAAAAGACCAGCTGAATAAAAGATTGCCTGCCCGTTTTCCGGCGCTACACTAGGAGGATTGTTCCGCACTCGCTACCCCGTCCTGAAACGCCGGTTCCATGCCCCGATTCCTGACCGCTCTGCCCGTCCACAACGAAGCCGCCCACGTCTCCGGGGTGCTGGACGAGGTGCTGCGGTTCACCCGCGACGTCTTGGTCGTGGACGACGGCTCGACCGACGGCACGTCGCCGCTGCTGGCGGCCCGCGTCGAGCAGCGGGGCGACATCCGCATCGTGCGGCATCCGCGAAACCAGGGGTATGGAGCGGCGCTGGCCACCGCCTTCCGTGAGACGCTGGCGGGCGAGTGGGACGGACTGGTCACGATCGACTGTGATGGCCAGCACCAGCCGCAATTGATCCCTGCCTTCGTGGCCGCTGCCACCACCGGTCGGCCATCCCCCGACATCGTCAGCGGCAGCCGCTACCTCGAGCGGTTTCCAGGTGACAGCCAGCCACCCGCCGCAAGGCGTCGCATCAACGCCGAGATCACCGCCGACATCAACGCGCGGCTGGGGCTCGAACTGACCGACGCCTTCTGTGGCTTCAAGGCCTACTCGCGCCGCGCCCTCGAGCAGTTGCACGTCAGCGAGTCCGGCTATGCGATGCCGCTGGAAGTATGGGTCCAGGCAGCGGCGGCCTGCTTGCGGATCGTCGAACTGCCCGTCCCGCTGGTCTACCTCGATCTGGCGAGGAGTTTTGGCGGTGCACTGGACGATGCAGCGACCCGTCTGGCCTACTACCGCAGCGTGCTCGATCGTGCGGAAGCAGCCGTCGCGGCAGCCGCACCCGGCACTGCCACGTAGTCCATGCATTCATCTTCCGGCACGCCACCACCCCGCCGCCGAGTCCATGCACCCCCGCAGGAATCAGGGGGCCGTCTGCTCGATCCGCCGCTCGATGCGGCCCCCGACACTCCGGGGCCGTCGATCGAGGCGTTGGTCGACAACAACCGACTGCTGCGTGCTGCCTTCGACACCAGGATCGGCGACCTGAAATTGTGGGAACTGGTGGCCGCCACGCGGCGCGAGGTGCTCACCGTCGCCACCGAATACACCGCCAGCTACCGCGACGTCGAGCGGCCAACCGACGTCGCCGACTGGATCGCGCGACCGATCGTGATGGGCGGGCACCAGCCGGAACTTTTCCACCCAGGCGTATGGCTGAAGAACTTTGCGATCGACGCCTACGCCCGGCGGCTGGGTGGCACTGCGATCAACCTCGTCGTCGATACCGACCGCTGCATCTCGACGAGCGTGGGCGTGCCGGTGGGCACGCCGCGCGAGGCGCATCTGGAGCAGGTCGCGTTCGACCATGCGGCGGCCGAGATGGCCTGGGAGGAACGGGGTGTCGTCGATCAGGACTGCTTCTCGTCGTTCGGAAGCCGTGCCGATGGTCTTCTCAAACCGTTGGCCCCCGACGCGGTCCTGCGGCGGTGGTGGCCGCTGGTGGTGGAGCGGGCCAGCGAGTCGCATCGGCTCGGCCTCGCCATCGCGCAGGCGCGACACATGCTTGAAGCGCGGCTCGGCCTGCAGACGCTCGAACTCCCCGTCAGCGAACTGGTTCGTCTTCCGACGGTGATGGTGTTCATGGGATGGCTGCTCGCCCATGCCGCGCCGCTGCACGAGGCGTACAACGCGGCGCTCGCCGCCCACCGCCGACGGTATCACGTTCGCGGTCGCGCCCGGCCCATGCCCGATCTCGCCGTGCGGTTCGACGACACCTCGTCCGATCCCTGGCTGGAGGTGCCTTGGTGGATCTGGTCGCGGAATGATCCGCGGAGGCGGCGTGTCTATGCCAACACGGGCACCCCCGGCATGCTCGTGCTCTCCGACATGGAAACGCTGCGGGTGGAGTTGCCGATTTCCCCCGACACGACCCCGTCACGCTGGGTCGATGCCCTCTCCCGCATGGAAGAACATTCGCTGCGGCTGCGGCCGAGGGCGCTGCTCACGACACTCGTTGCCCGCATGATCGTGGCCGACGTGTTCGTGCACGGCGTCGGAGGCGCAGCCTACGATCTGCTCACCGATGACATCGTGCGGCGGCTCACGGGGTGCGATCCGCCCCGTCATGCCGTTGTCACCGGCACGCTGCGACTCCCGGTCGATGATCTGTTCCCTGGATTCGCCTCGGATGATCCAACCGGGGAACTTGCATCGCTGCACCGACAGATCCGCGATCTGGAATTTCATCCAGAACGCTCCCTCGTGCCGCACGATGCCCAGCCCGCGCAGGTGCGCGAGTGGATCGAACACAAGCGGCGGTGGATCGACACGCATCCGACGCCCTCGCTCGCCAAGCGACGCTGCCACGAGATACGGACCGCGAACGACAGCATGGCCTTCCACACGCAATCGCTCCGCAACCGTTTGCTCGACCGCGCAGGTCCACTGGCCACCGCGGTGCGAGCCCGTAAGGTTTTACGATCAAGGGAATATCCCTGGTGTTTTTTTTCGGAAAACGCACTCAAATCCTTCCTGCTACTGGAAATGGGATGAATCGCCGCATATCCTGAAGGGCAACGGATTGGTTTTCTTGACGCCCCAGGGAGAGGAGGCACGATGTCTTGTCGCAAAGCGTCCTGTCGTATTGAGTTCGGTCCCAAGACTCGCGCACGAAAGACTGGCCCAAGAAAGACTGGCCCAAGAAAGACTGGCCCAAGAAAGACTGGCCCAAGAAAGATTGGCCCAAGAAAGACTGGGGCACGCACGGCTCGATTTGCCGTCGCCGTTTGTCCTTCCCGCTCGACGCCCAGGCAGTCGTCCCGCACCGCCGTTCGGTCGACGGCCGTCGCCTCGCGTCGCCCCAAGACCAAGACAAGGCTGAAGATTCGTCTCGGCTCGGCAGCCGCCCCCCCCCAGACAACGCGGTTTAAGTCTGCTGCGGGACAGCAGTCGTCGTCGCTGCGACTGGCATCCGGCACTGAAAAGTTGGCCTTGAAGACAGCCCCCGTCGCCGTGGTCGCCCCCTCCTCCGAGGCCCCTGCGAAGTCGCCCCGCCGTTCAAGCGGCTCCAAGAACTCCGAGCGAGTCAGCGGCGTGCTCGACCAGGCCCGCGGGGCCGTAACCAAAGCCTCCAAGACTCATTCAGCCCTGGATGACATGACCGTCCAGGCGGTCGAGATTCGCCCGGCCGGAACGGTGGTCAGCCGCCGCCCGCTGACCAAGCGACCGGCCATCCTGCACCTGCCCCACCAGCCTGTTGTCAAACGCAAGCCGCCGGCGTGGATGCTCGAGGAATGTCACGTGGCGTCCGCACGAGCCGGCGATCAGGCTGAGATTCTTCAGTTGCTCTCCGGGCTGCCCTCCCCGCCTTCGAAGGCGGAGTTTCATGCCGCCGTCGATCATCCCGACCATGATTCGGCCAATCGTCTCGTCGCCCGGCTGGCGGGCCGCATCGTCGGGCATGTCGAGATCGTGCCGCGGACCGTGCGGATCGGCAGCGGCACCGTGCAGGCGGCGGTGCTTGATCGCGTCGCCGTGTTGCCCGAATGCCGTGGTGCCGGTCACGGTCAGCGACTGGTGCGTGCGGCGGAAGACCGCATGCGTCAGATGGGTGCGGCAGTCGCTTTCTCTCGCACCAAGATCGCGCCGTCGTTCCACGAACTTGGCTGGAGCGTGCTCGGTCGAGATTGTGCGACCCCGGGCCGGCCCACCACCATTCTGTCGCGGCTGCTCGAAGGTCCGAAGCGTGAAGGAGAAACGGTGACGATGCGGCAGTGGCGGCATGTCGAACTGCCCGCGATCCTGCGCATCTTCACTCAGAATGCCTCTCGCTTTGTCGGCCCGCTCGACCGCGGCGAGGCGTACTCTCGCTGGCTGGTGAGCCGCGGTGCGTTTGATTCGATCATCGTGGCTTTGATGGGGCAGGACCGCTACGACCTGCATGAGACGACGGCCCGTATCGTGGGATACTGCGTGCAGTCGGGTAATCGTGTGCTGGAACTGTTCGCCGATCCGGAGTTTCCCGGTCTCGAACGTGACATTCTGGCTCGTGTCTGCGCCGAGGCCATCGAGAACGACCGGCAGGAGATCATCTACGAGTCGTGCGCCTCCGATCCGCTGCATCAGGCCGTTGCCGGTGGTGAGAGTCTTGTGTCGCCCCACGATCGCATGATCGTTGCCAAGGTCTTCAGGCCGATCGATGTGCTGACCGCCGCGGCCCCCGCAGTTGCCGAGCGAGTGACCGCCGCGGGAATCCGCGAAACGGTCGAACTCGGCCTCGATGCACCCGGTTTTCGGGGATCGATCATCGTGGCCAACGGCAAGGCGACTGTGCATGCGGGCCGCTCGGGCCGCAGTTACCTGAAGCTTTCCGACGAGGAATTGGCCCGGCTGCTGCTGGGGCAGTCGGATCCGACCGAGGCGGCGGCGGCAGGCCGGATGCAGGCATCGACCCAGGTGGCCGAAAAACTTGCCATGCAACTCTTCCCGCGGGTGCCACTATGGTGTCCGATGTGGGACGACCTCCCGGCGTAAGTCGATTGCACTCAACGCGAGGCGTCTGCCTCCCGTGGCAGCAAGTTTTCAACTTGCTGGGCTCGGGTTCGCATTCGGCACGTTTTCAACGTGCCGAATCCGGCACTCCGCTCACGCCCCGCGAGCACCTGCGAGCCACTCGTCGGCCCACGTGCGGACCCCGTCGACACCCTTGCGGTGACAGAAGTCGCCAAGTGTCTCGCCCGCGTGCCGTTCCGCCTTGTAGCAGGCAAGCACGGCCGTGATCTCCCGCGAGAGATGCTCGAACGGCACGACGTCCTTGTACTGCGTGTTGAGCCGGTCACCGAGCAGCCGACCGCCCAGAAACAGCGTGTATTTGCCGAGCGTTCGGCCGACGATGCCGATATCGGAGTTGTAGGGGCGGGCGCAGGCATTTGGACAGCCGGTCATGCGGACCGTGAAGGCGTCATGCGAGAGGCCGAGTTTCGCCACCTCCGGTTCGAGCGAGTCGATGAGACCGGGCAAGACCCGCTCGCTCTCGGCGACGGCGAGGCTGCAGGTCGGCAACGCGACGCAGGCCATGCTCCAACGACGCAGCGTGGAAATCTCCTCGGAGGTCTTCACCCCGTGGTCGTGCAGGATCGTCGCGATCCGCTCCCGGTCGGTGACCGCCAGATCGGTGAAGAGCAGACTCTGGTGGGCCGTGATCCGCACTCCGGGCTTGATGTCCCGGAGAATCCGCCGCAGAGCCGTCTTGAGCCGGAAGTCGCCCCCTTCGCTGGAACCGACACGGTCGATGATCCGGCCGTTCTCGACATTGAGACCGTAGAAAAATTTCCCATCGCCCTGCTCGAACCAGCCGATGTGATCGTCGAAGCCGTGAACGTCGGCCGGATGGCAAGGGGCGAGCGGCTTCCCGAAGTATTCCTCGACCTTGGCCCGGAAGGCATCGAGCCCCATGGTGTGGATCGTGTACTTGAGCCGGGCCGTCTTGCGGTCGGTGCGGTTGCCGTAATCGCGCTGCACCTTCACGACCGCCTCGGCGATGGCCAGCACGTCTTCCGGTGGCACGAAGCCAAGCCGCTTGGCGAGCGCCGGAAAGGTTTTTGCGGCGCTCGGCGTCACGCCCATGCCGCCGCCGGCAAGCACGTTGTAGCCGAGGATCTTGCCGTTTTCGTGGACGACGAGAAAGCCAAGGTCGTTGGCATAGACGTCGGTGCAATTGTCTTCCGGCAGCGCGAAGGCGGTCTTGAATTTCCGGGGGAGATAGGTCGGCCCATAAATCGGTTCGATGTCCTTCTCGGCCGACGTGCCGCCCGCGAGCGTCTTCTCGCCTGTCTCGGGATCGGTGAGCCAGATCTCGTAGTAGGCACGCGTGCGTGGAGCGAGATGCTTGGCGAGTTTGTCGAGTGTCGCCTGCATCTCGTCCCGGACGGGATTGTTGTGGATGGGAGCAGGGCAGCACATGATGTTTCGCTCCACGTCGCCACAGGCCGCGAGCGTGGTCATCTGGATGTCGTGGACCCGCTGCATGAACGGCTTCAGGTCGCCCTTCACGACCCCGTG
>JBIIMX010000164.1:0-7024 GCA_044337765.1 Pirellulales bacterium
CTCGAAGACCGCCGTCGCATCGAACGTCATCAGCTGCAGACTCCCCTCACGGCGCGGCACCGGCGACCTCCAGGCGATCAGCGGCTCGCCGTCAAACCAGGCGTTGACGAGCCTGTCGCGGACGGCCACACGCAGCGTGTGGACTCGGTCGAGCTCGACCTCACGGGCGACGGCGCCATCGGCGGGAAACTGCCATGCCCCCTTGGTCACGTAGGCAGCCTGCAGCTTCGGGCCGCTCGCCCAGCCGCTGGCATAGACCATCACTTCACCGTCGTCGGCCCCGTGCGGGGTGACGGGATCAGGCTGGCTCGAGTCGAACGACAGCCCGACGCTGCGATAGGTGCTGCCGCCGGTGATCGTGAATCTGACCGTGGCGTCGAAGTCTCGCGGGGGCGTGGGGAGCAATCGCACCGCCGCTCGCGTCTGGCCGTCCTTGCCCTGGCTGAGCCGGCCCGGCTCATGCTTCCAGTCGCCGCCAAAGAGCTTCCAGCGGCCGGCATCGAGCGATGCAAAGTCCTCGACGAATGATCCCGGAGCGGCGGGCGGCGAGGAGGGGCTCGAGGCGGGCTTCGGTTTTGCCTTCTCCTCAGCCGCTGCGACCGCCGTCTTGGCGGCCGCCTCTTTCTCGACGGCCTTCGCGACCGCTGCCTCGGCAGCCTCCACCGCACGGCGGGCCGTCGCCACATGCGCGTCGAGCACCCACGGCCGGCGGCCGGGCTCGAAGGCGTTCTCCGGCAGCGTGACCGGCTGGATCTCGATCTCCCTGAAGGAAAACACTTCTGGCACGCCCGGCTCGATCTTCTTCGACGTGTCGGGCTTCGTGTCTTCGCCGCGAACAAAGAGGTAGGTCGGCCGGTCGAGGTGGCCGTCGAAGACTCGCGGAATGCCGTCCTTTTCGAGGTTGCCCTCGCCGGCCACCACGTCCACCCGCGTCTCGATCGGCTCGAAGAAGGCGCGAAACCGGTAATAGTCTTCCTGCTGGATCGGATCGTATTTGTGGGCGTGGCACTTGGAGCAGTTCATCGTGAGGCCGAGCAGCCCCTTGCCGACGTGCTCGACCGTCTCATCCATCCAGGGCGTGCGGTTGAACAGAAACCAGTTGCGGGCGAGGAACCCGGTGGCCCGGAGCTTTGCGAGATCGTCGGGATGGAGCTCGTCGGCGGCGAGCATCAGCCGCACCATCTCGTCGTAGGGAGTGTCGGCGTTGAGCGACTCCACGATCCAGTCGCGGAAGTGCCACATGTGCTTCTGGCTGTAGCGGTGCTCGTTGCCGAGCCCCCACCAGTCGGAATACCGCCAGACATCCATCCAGTGGCGGCCCCACCGCTCGCCGTGCCGGGGATCGGCGAGCAGCTTCTCGACGAGCTTTTCATACCAGTCGGCCGAAGCATCGGCTTCTATCGCGGCCAGCTCCTCCGGCTGCGGTGGCAGGCCTACCAGATCGAGATAAAGCCGCCGGACGAGCACATGCTGCGGCGGTTCGGGCTGCGGCGAGATGCCCGCCTCTTCATGCCTGCGGGCGAGGAAGGCATCGATCGGGTTCTTCACCCAGGCGGTGTTTTTCACGGCCGGAATTTCCGGCCGCACCCGCGGCTGAAACGCCCAGTGGCTCCGCGGATCGGCCTCGGGCTTCTCATCCGCCGGCGCGGGGCAGCCGGCCTTGATCCAGTCCTTCAGCATCGCGAGCTGCTCGGCCGAGAGCGGCTCACCCTCGCCCTCGGGCGGCATCCGCGTGAGGGGATCGGTGTCGCTCACCCGCTCGAGAATCAGGCTCGCATCAGGATCGCCCTTCGTGACCACGCCTCCCGACTCGCCCCCCTCGACCATCAGGGCAACCGTGTCGAGCCGCAGGCCAGCCTCTTGCTTGAGACCGCCATGACAGGAAAAGCAACGTTCCGCGAAGAGCGGCCTGATCCTCTCGGAATACGCCGCCAGATGCGGATCAGCCGGGCTCCCGGTAGGGGCAGGAGACTCGGCCCGGACGGATCCGCCCGAAACGAAAGACAACGCCGCTACCAGAACGACGGCCGCGATGCGGCAGACGGGCTGCATTCTGGAGTGACTCACGGGGCTGGGCTCCAGCGGGCTGCCTTTTCGAAGCACATTTTAGCATCGGCAAACCGACATGTCAGCTGAAGAGCGTGGGGAAGACTCGGCAGGTCTGGGTATTTTGGCCGCGGGAACACAGCGATTTTCAAATGTTCTGCCCCGAAACGAACAGGTCCCTGACCTTGGCCGCACGCATCAAAAAGCAAGAAGACCCGACGGCGCAGGCCTACCGGGAGGTCCGTCGCATGATCGTCGAGGTGTCGGTTCCGCCGCGGCAGCGGCTCTCGCACCGCAACCTCTCCCGAGATATTGGTATTGGCCGCAGCCCCGTCCGCGACGCGCTTCTGCAGCTCGAGGCCGAGGAGCTCATCGAGCATCGCCCCAGCTCCGGCATCTATGCTCCGGGAGATCCCCCGTGAACTGGAGTGCATCAACGAGCCCTATGCCGCTGAAAAAGCCGCGCAGTTCGCTGAGGCCCAGCCGCGAGCGAATGCTCGAGCACGTGAGCTGGGCGCAGTTGGAGATTCCTGAGCACTACGCGGCGATGCGGGAGACCGCACCTGACACGGGCAAAAAGCCGGAGCGGAACTGACGCGACCACGCGTCTGCCGATGGGCCGCGGCGGCGTCAGGATTCACGGAAGGTTGCATACAGAAAAGAAGCCGCCTCGCCTGGCCTTCTACTGCTCACCTCGCACTCGGTCGTCACGGTGATCGCCCCGAAGCCTGCCCGCTCGAGCAGTGCCGTCAGCTCGTCAGCCGTGAAGTGGTGAGTCTGATAGAGAATCGTGCCGTCTGCGTCCCTGGAGTAGTACGTGTGCCGTTCGCCTGTAGAGGGAAAGTCTTCCGCATAGAGTCGGGCATAGCCGGGATTCACGGCATCGGAGACTCCAGAGGCCGAGAGGTAGCCCCATCCGCCGGGCCGGAGACTGCTCCGCACGAAACGCAGAAGATTCTGACGTCGCCGCACGTCGCCGATGATCGAGATCACGAGTTGACAGACGACCACATCGAAGGGCGATGCAGGGACGCGGGGCAGGGTATCCGCGGCGACATCGGCCTCGTAAAACCGCAGCGGTCGTGCAGTCGCATCGGCCGTGCCGGCTCTTTCCCTGGCGGCACTCACTGCCGCCGGATTGATATCGACTCCCGTGACGGAGAAACCTCGCTCAAGCATGCGTTGCGCTAACCGGCCGTCGCCGCAGCCGATGTCGAGCAGCGTGAGAGGTGCCTGCCCGGCGGCAGCCGCGTTGACTTCCGCCAGAAATCGGTCGAGATGGGGCGTCGACTGCTTGCTGGGAATGGCCGCGGGCTCGAATCGTCGCCAGTCTTCCGGTGCGTCTCGCATCGTGGCGTGTTGTACCATGGAAGTCGTCGGTGCCGTGAATTCGACCCCAGCCAGCAGTCGTGACAGGCCTTATGAGCTTTCCCGATCTTTTTCCGTGGTTTGACAACGTGTCTGACGACTACGAAGAGTTGCCGTCCGACACCCACGAGGTTCCCTACGACGAATGAGGCAGGCTCCGCACCGGACGCAGCAGGGCACGGCAAGCCGCGACGCTACCTCGCCATCACCGTCAGGCCAACGCCCGCTGCAGCGACTCGTAGGCTGTCTTCGACACCGTCGAGACGATCTCCTCACCCAGCCCCATCTCGCTGGCGATCGCGGTCCGGTCCAGACCCTTCAACCACAACTGCATGACCTTCCTCGACAGGGGGTCGAGAGAGGCCATGGCGTGGTCCAGACGATTCGGCGTGTCGGCATCGCATGCATGCTGCTTCATGGTCCCGTTCGCTCCGGGTGACGAAGGATCGGCCGGGGAGGGTCACCCAGCCACTGGAGCGGCGAGTGTGCACGACCGGGCGGACAACCTTGGTCCAACGTGAGCGGGGATCTTCGAGCGAGGACTTTTAGAGCGAGGACGACAGCCACCAGAGGACGATTCCCAAACAGATCAAGGCGGTGGCGACGACCCAGAGCGGTTTTCGTGGCGGGGGCGAATCCTCGGCGGAAATATATCGCTCGCAATGGGGACAGCGTGGTGAGTCCTCGAGAATCTGCCGCCCGCAGTAGGGGCACGGGACGGTAGGCTCGTCGCCAGAGTCGTCGCTGCTGCCATCTTCATCATCCAGATCATCATCCAGGCCGTCATCCCAGCCATCATCAGGGTCATCGCCCCAGGCGTCGTCATCATCATCACGGTGGGGAGCCATCGGGCGGGCCTCGGTAGTGCGGCCACCTCGGCGGCCAGTCAACACGTCAGGAGATGCTCGAGTTGGGGTTGCGGCCACCAAGTCACCGAGCCCATGTCGTCATCGACGCGATCTCCGTCAGACGGATTTCCGTCCGACCGCCCGACATTCTATACTGCCTGCATGATTGTCGAACGAGTGAAGTACGTCGTCTGGGCAGCCGACATGGATCGGGCGGTGGCGTTTTACCGCGACCTGTGCGGCGGCCGTGTGCTCAAGCAGAACAGCGTGATCGCTGAGGTCGAAATCCTCGGTTCGGTGATCGGCATCCACTCTGGCGGCGAGGGGAAAAGGACGTGGACCGGGCTCAGCTTCCAGGTGCCCGATGTCATCGTCGCCGCGAGGGAAGTCGTGGCAGCTGGCGGGCAACTCGTCCGGGAGCCAGAACCCGAGAACGGCGAGCCGCCCCACCTGGCGATGTGCGTCGATCCCGAGGGCAATGAGTTCATGCTGTCGCGGAAGCGTGCGTGAGCGCACCGCGTGCGGCATCACCTCATCAAGCCACCGGAGGCGGGCCGTTCATCGGCCAGCCATAGCGATGATGGCCGCCCCGATAAAGATGAACGCGCCGCCGAGCACCACCTCGAATCGCACCTGGCCTCCGAACAGCAGCACGGAGAAGAGGACGACGAAGAGCGGATAGGAGATTTCCAGCACGGCCGACGTATCTGCCCCGAGCAGCTGGATCGAGCCCAGGATGCAGAGCGCCGCCGCCGTCGCGGTCACGAGCGTCACGCCGACGAGTGGCACGCTCACGGCAGTCGTATCAAACCACACCAACGACCCCAACGAGCGGTTCTGCACCAGCAGGATTGCTCCAGCAACCACGGCTCCGCAGATGCAGTGCAGAAAGTAGAGTTTGAAAACAGAGAGGCTCGCCAGCACCCGTTGATCGAGGCAATAGGTGAGCCCCCAGAGAATCGACGCTGTGACGGCGAGAAGATAGCCGTAGGAATTCATGACCGTCTCCTCGGCTGCGACGTTTGGACTACTAACGGAATTGCTGACACCAGTAGGCGGTGCCATCAGCGCTGTGGGCCACCGCAACGCCGATCCGGGAGTGTCCACTGTCGAGAATGTTCGCGCGATGGCCGCTGGAATTCATCCAGCTCGACACCGCTTCCGACGCCGAAGTCTGCCCCATGCCGATGTTCTCGGCGACACCGCTGCCATGCGAAAGGTTCCGATTGCCGGCCATCCAGCGGGCCTGCGTGCGGGCGCTGTTCATGAGCTGGCCGTCGGCTGCCAGCGGGGGCAATCCGCTGCGGGCCCGGGCGGCGTTGGTTCTTGCGACGATGGCCGATTCGGCCTGCGACAGACCGACCGCAGCCCCGCTGCCCATCATCGCGGGCTCCCGGCACAGCGCCGTCGCGCCGCCGCCCCCAAACACCAACACAACAGCCAGGAAAGCCGAAATCCTCGGGCCGCCAAGGACTCTTGTCGTCGCGTATGTCATGACCTTCTCCCGCTGCAGGCATGGAACTTCTGGGCATGTCTGAACCCCGCTGTTCTAAGCCGCGAAATGAAAAACTGTCAAACTGGAACGGCTGCGATCGGGCGATCCCGCCACGAGCAGAACGAACAAAACAACGCTTCACACACAACGCCATGCGGGTTCTCATCCACGAACACTTCTGCTCCGGCGGCCTTGCCGGCCAACCCGCCGACGCGGACCTCCTCGCGGCAGGTGCGGGCATGCTGCGTGGCGTCGTGGAAGACTTCCATACCGCCGGTGAGGACGTCACAGTCTTGCTCGACAATCGTCTGTCCTTCACACTGCCCGGACGAGTCGTCGCCGTCGATGGAACCTCACGGCGTCATGCCGTCGAAGCTTTCGACAGCGCACTGAGCGGCGTCGACGCGGCGCTCGTGATCGCACCGGAGCATGGCGACCTTCTGCCCGCTCTTCTCGAGCGCGTCGAACGGGCCGGCGTCGTCAATCTTGGTTCTGCGAGCAACGCCGTCCGGATGGTGAGCGACAAGTCGCTGCTCATGGAGCGACTGGCGGCCGCGGGCATCACCGTGCCAGCCAGTGCCAGAGGACTCGATGCCGCCGCCGGCATGCTCGAGCGGTTTGGCGAAATCGTCGTCAAACCCAACCGGGGCGCCGGCTGCGTCGACACCCGCCTCTGCCGGTCATCGACCGACGTCGCATCACTCCCGTGCCGCAACGACTGGCTCGTGCAGGAGCGTGTCCGGGGGATCGCTGCCAGCCTGGCTGTGATCCTTCCCCGATCCGGCCCGCCGGTGCCGCTCCGTGCGGGACTGCAGCAGATTGACATCGCCGGCGAGGCCTGCTCAGGCAGTCTCACCTACTCGGGCGGGCTCCTTCCCCTCGACGAGCATATGGAGCGGCGAGCGGTCGGGCTTGGGCTGGCAACGCTTCGCCACCTGCCCGCACTCCACGGGTTTGTCGGCCTCGATCTCATCCTCGGCGAACGCCCAGCCCAGGACACGCTCATCGAAGTCAATGCCAGGCCAACGGTCGCCTACGCGGGGTTGCGGCGACTCGCCCGATTCAACATCGCCCGATTGATCCTCGGACTTCCGACAGAGATCGGATGGCGGGCCGGCACGGTTCGTTACCGGGCAAACGGCGACTGTGAGACGACCGCCTGAACCACGTCGGGCGGAATGCTGCTCAGACCGTGTTGTAGGCCCGCAGTCTGCCCGCCGTGGCCTCGCGGGTGAACTTGTAGAAATGCCAGTGCGTCACGCAGCGG
>JBIIMX010000165.1:0-6999 GCA_044337765.1 Pirellulales bacterium
CGGAGGCAGCATCGCTTGGCGTCACAGAGCGTGAGTTCTCGGTCGCCCTCGGACTGGATTCGAACAGCATCGCAAGAGTGCTTCTGGAGCTTGATCGCTACCGGCCTGAATGCTGGCACACCTCGAGAACGCCGGTGGTGCGAGTCGTGGCAGAAGACCTGCGGCTGGCGGAACCGTAGAAGTGGCGCAGAGGCGTGAGCAGGTGATTCTTGCCGTGCTCATGGATGGTCGCGGCCCCGCCGCCGGCGTTTCGCAGCTTCCCAGCCAACAGTTCCGACTGATCCCGGTGCAAGACAGATTCCCCCAGCCTCGAGCTGGCAGTGGAAGTTTCAGTCCCGACCACGAAGCTTCGACAGGAGCCTCAGGATCTCCATGTAGAGCCAAACGAGCGTGACCATCAGGGCGAACGCACCATACCACTCGAGGTATTTCGGAGCTCCACGCTCGGCGGCCTGCTCGATGAAGTCGAAGTCCAGCACGAGATTCAAGGCGGCGATCACAACCACCACCAGACTGAAGCCGATCCCAATGGGGCCCGCCGAATGGATGTAGGGTATCGGGAACCCGAAAAAACTCCCGATCAACGAGATCAAATAGACAAGGGCGATCCCGCCGGTCGCCGCCACGATCCCCAGCTTGAAGTTCTCCGTCGCCCTGATGAGCCCGGATTGGTAGGCAAGGAGCAGCCCAGCCAGCGTGCCAAACGTGCCGCCGACGGATTGAATCACGATCCCGGGATACTGGGCCTCGAAGCTCGCCGAGACGCCGCCGAGAAACAGCCCCTCGGCCAAGGCATAGATGGGCGCCAGTGTCGGAGCCCATGTGTGCTTGAAGCAGATCACGAAGGCTGTGATGAGCCCGACGATCGCCCCGCCAAAAGCCCATGGCATCGCGGCGGCAGGATCGGACTCGAGCCCCGCAAAGGTCTTCGACCATGTGAAGCAGGCCGACCCCATAGCCAAGAGCAGAAGAAACATCGTCTTCTGGGCGGTGCCGTTGATGGTCATCGAAACCGCGGGCGAGTGCTCGTTGGCCAGATCGCGTCTGTAGACACCAAAGTTCTCGAACGTCTTGTCGTTGAGGGCTGGGTTGCCGGTTCGCATGCTATAGGCTCCTGAGCTGGTGTGGGCGGCGGCGTGGCATCTCGATGCACTTCTGAATCATAGCGAAGGGGAGGGGGGGGAGGGCAACGCGAAGTCCGCCATCGCACCGCCCCCGGAGAGCGAATCGGGGGCTGCGTGTGCTAGACTTAAGGCCCGATTCGGCGGCAAAGCCTGGACGGCCTGTGAATTTTTTCTGTTGAGGATGAGCACATGAAACTGGTTGGATTGGTCGGCTGGCGCGGCATGGTGGGATCCGTGCTGATGGACCGCATGCAGGCCGAAGGGGATTTCGGCCTGATCGAGCCGCTCTTTTTCTCGACGTCGAATGCCGGCGGAAATGCGCCCGCGGTTGCAAAGAATGAGACCTCGCTTCAAGACGCGTTCGATATCGAAAGCCTGAAGCGGTGCGAGATCATCCTCTCGGCACAGGGCGGCGACTACACCTCAAAAGTCTTCCCCGCGTTGCGGGCCGCCGGCTGGCAGGGGCACTGGATCGACGCCGCTTCCACGCTTCGCATGAATCAGGATGCCGTCATCGTCCTCGACCCCGTCAACCGGCCCGTGATTGACCGCGGACTCCAGCAGGGGGTGAAAAACTGGATCGGCGGCAACTGCACCGTGAGTTGCATGCTGATGGGCGTGGGCGCTCTCTACAAGGCGGGGCTCGTGGAGTGGATGTGCACGCAGACCTATCAGGCGGCCTCGGGTGGTGGCGCCCAGCACATGCGGGAGTTGCTGACCCAATACGGAACGCTCTACGCCGAGGTCAAGGACCGTCTGGCCGACCCCAAGAGCGCGATTCTGGAGATCGACCGGGCCGTCATCGCCAGGCAGCGCGGCCTCACCGCAGACGAGACCGCCCACTTCGGCGTCCCCCTCGGCGGCTCGCTGATTCCCTGGATCGACAAGGATCTGGGTAACGGCATGTCGAAAGAGGAGTGGAAGGGTATGGCCGAGACCAACAAGATTCTCGGCCAGGGGGAGGGCTTCGGCTCACCGGCGGTGCCAGTTGATGGTTTTTGCGTCCGCGTGGGGGCCATGCGTTGCCACAGCCAGGCCCTGACCTTCAAGCTGAAGAAGGCCGTGCCCGTGGCCGACATCGAGGCTATGATCGCCGCCGACAACGCGTGGGTGAAGCTCGTGCCCAACACCCGCGAGGCCACGCTCCGCGATTTGACTCCCGTGGCTGTCACCGGCACGCTGACGATTCCCGTGGGACGCGTGCGGACGCTCGCCATGGGCCCTGAGTATGTCGGCGCCTTCACGATCGGCGACCAACTGCTCTGGGGTGCCGCCGAGCCGCTCCGCCGCATGCTGCGAATCCTCGTCCCCGTATGACCGGCTTCGCCGTATGACTCGCTTCGCCGTATGGCTGGCGTGTCCAGACAACGCCTCCGCTACGGAGCGAGGGCAGGGCGATGGCGTCGCCGCGTCACCGAGTCCCGGTCGAGAAATCGTCGGCCATTCGGGTAGTTATGCCGACGGCCTGAAGGATGCCGCGGCCACGATCGCCGCGGCGATCCTCGGCAGGGGCACCACCTGATCGACGACCCCCGACTCGATGGCCGCCCGCGGCATTCCATAGACGACACACGTGCTCTCGTGCTCGGCAATCGTCGTGCCGCCGGCGTTGCGGACCACCCCGAGGCCCACGGCTCCATCGCTCCCCATACCGGTCATGAGCGCGGCGACAACATGCGGGCCCGCCGCCTCTGCCGCCGATCGGAACAGGACATCGACCGCCGGTCGGCAGTGATGCACCGGCGGACTCCGGAGCAGCCGTGTGCGAAACGCCCCGCCGATCCTTTCGACAGCCAGATGATGCTCCCCCGGGGCGATCACGCACATGCCGGGCAGCAAGGCCATTCCCTCCTCGGCTTCACGAACATCGACGGCACTGATCGCATCGAGTCGCTCCGCCACCACCTTCGAGAAGTGGCCTGAAATATGCTGCACGACCGCGATCGGCGGCAGCCCAGCCGGCAGACTGGAGAGAACCGTTCGCAGGGCTTCAAGCCCGCCGGTCGAGCAGCCGATCACGATGAGCCGACGGCTGTCAACCGCGCCAGGATGAACCGCGAGCGGCACCGCTGCGTCCGGTCGCGTGCCAGCACTCTGCTCCGGCTCGGATGGCCTGCGGAACCGGCTCGCCGCCACCGCCGCCTTCACATGATAGGCCAACCGCTCCCCGAGCGCACCGATCGACATCGTGCCATCGGGTTTGGCCAGCACATCCATCGCACCGGCCTCCATCGCCTCCATCGCGGCCTGCGACCCGGCCTGCGTCAGCGAACTCACCACCACCACCGGCATCGGATGGTGCTGCATCAGGATTCGCAGAAAGGTGAGTCCGTCCATCCGCGGCATCTCAAGATCGAGCGTCAGCACGTCGGGATTGAGCCTGACGATCTTCTCCCGGGCCACGTAGGGATCACACGCCGAGCCCACCACCTCGAGTTCCGGATCACGGCTGAGGCTGTCGGTGATCGCCTTTCGCACGAGTGCAGAATCGTCCACGACGAGCACTCGGAGTCGGCGGGGGGCGGGAGCTTGCATCGTTGTGTGTTCCGTTTCGACCTGTCCCGATGTATCAGGCTGACCGCATGTAGACGCTGGGCCAGACGGCCTTGAAGCGATGACCGAGGCCCAGCAGGCTCTCCGAATGGCCCACGAAAAGATACCCGCCCGGTGCCAGTTGATCGAAAAGACGTTCGACGAGGAGCCGCCGCGACTCCACATCGAAGTAGATCATGACATTTCGGCAGAAAATGACATCGAGTCCACGGGGCACAGGATAGGCGTCTTGAAAGAGGTTCACGTATTCGGTGATCACGCGACGACGGAGTTCCGGTTTCACTCGATAAAATCCGGTCCGATCGCCGATACCCTGCTGAAAGTGGCGGGCGAGCAGCTCGGGGTCGGGAAGATCGACCTTGTCGGACTCGTAGATTCCCAGCCGGCACGCGGCGAGCATGCGGCGGGAGATGTCCGACGCGTAGACCCGCCAGCCGACCCCCGGACGTGGCCGACAGAACTCGGCCAGCACGATCGCCAGGGAATAGGCCTCCTCGCCCGACGCCGCCGCCGCGCACCAAATCTGCATCTCGCGTCCGGTCGCGACCGCGCGTTGAGCGACCACCGGCAGCACCCGCTCGCCCAAGATATCGAAGTGGGCAGCCTCACGGAAAAAGTGGGTGTGATTGGTCGAAATCAGATCGACAAGCGCGCTGATTTCGTCCTCACCCTCCGCAGACTGCAGCAGCCCGCAATACTCCTCGTAGCTGCCACAGCCGAGCGACTGGAGCCGTCGTCCGAGCCTGCCGGCCACGAGCGCCTGCCTGTCGGACCCGAGCCGGATCCGGCTGCGCTGATAGACCAGGTCGGCGAGAAACGCATACGCGGCGGGGGAGAGCGGCGGTTCAGAGAAAGGCAGCATGCGTCAGAAGTTCGTGAAGTTTTTGTCTTCATCGTCACGCGGCATCGACACATCTCCCGGCATCGGGATTCGTACCGATGCCGGCGGAAGCAACGCAGGCCGACTCGCTTGCCCCGAGGGCACCGACGGCCTGGCAGCGGCTGCCCGTACCGCACTGTACCGAGGGGGAGCGGCCACGGTCGAGCGTGCATGGCCGCTGCCACCCGGGCGACCTCGGACCAGGAGCGATCGCAGAAAATCGACGCTCTCCTGCATGAGATGGGCCTGGCTGTTGAGTTCCGCGGCGGCGCTCGAACTTTCCTCGGCCCGCGCGGCGTTGCTCCGCGTCACACCGTCCATCTGGGTCATCGCCAAACCGATCTGCTTGATGCCGTGCGTCTGCTCCCGGGCAGCAGTGGCGATCTCCGCAACCAGGCTGTCGGCCGCGGCCACCTTCTCGGCGATTTCCGCCAGCGACTCCCCGACACGGCTGCAACTGGCCGATCCATGGCGGCTGTTGGCGATCGCCGCCTCGATCTTCACCGCTGTTTCTCGGGCGGCTGCGGCGCTTCGCTGCGCCAGCGAGCGGACCTCGTCGGCCACCACGGCAAAACCGGCTCCGGCCTCGCCGGCGCGTGCGGCCTCGACGGCCGCGTTGAGGGCCAGAATGTTGGTCTGGAAGGCGATCTCGTCGATATTCTTCACGATCTTGGCAACCTCGGCGCTCGACACCTCGATGGCGTTCATCGCCCGGTTCATGTCGACCATCGTCCGCGAGCCGGTCTCGGCCGCCGAGCGTGCCTGATTGGCGAGTTCCTTCGCTCGCGACGCATTGTCGGCCGTGCTCCGGATCATCGTCGACATCTCTTCCAGCGCGGCGCTCGTCTGTGCCACCGAAGACCCCTGATCGCTGCAGCCTGCGGCCAACGCCTGGCTCACGCTCGAGAGCTGGCCGGAGGCGGTCGCCGTCTGCACGGCGCTCGACTCGAGAGAGCCGGACACCGCCTGCAGTGCCCGGGTCGTCGACCGGGTGATGCCGGCCCCAAGCAGGCTGGCGAGGAGCAGGCTGAGCGACAGTGCGCTGCCGATCACGAAAAAACTCGTCCGCACCTTACGCTGCGCGGAATTGGCCTGCGTCTGGGCCAGGCCGATGTTGTACTCGATGCAATCGTTGAACCGATCCATGCTCTCCTGGACCGTCGGATCGAGTCGGTCACGGACTAGATCTTTCATCAGCTCGATTCGGCCTTCCCGCAGCATGGCGAGCGCGTCGCGGACCACGGTCAGCAGACTGCTGCGACTTGCGGTGGCCACCTTGAAGAGCTGCCTATCTTTGTCGTCAAAGATCACCTTCTCATACTCGGCGCACAGCAGATCCCCTTCGGCCATGGCGGCATCCACAACGGCACCCGCTGCCGTCGACGACTTCGGGTCTTCCATCGCGTCGAGCATCCCGCGACGCACAGCACGTGCCACCACGAGATTTTTCTGAACGATGCGATTGAGACCAACGACCGAGGGAACAGCATTCGTCGCCAGCGCGATCACGTTCCTGTTGATATCGACCACCCGCCAGAGGCTCAAACCACCAAGCAGGAGCGAAACGAGGAAGATCGCGATAAATCCGACAATGATGCGGCGGGGGATGGTCCAGGTGTTCATTGGTTTTTTTGAGCGGGTTGAAACGGAACGTGCACGGACGTCGGGGAGCGGCGACACGACCGCAGGGCTGTTACTGAGCGATGGCGGAAGAAAGAGCGGCTGGTACTTCGAGGGAGACACCCTCGGCGGCAGCGATGGCGTCGAGGTCGATCAGCGCCTTGACGCTGTCACCCGACTTGGCCATCCCGGTGAGAAAACGGGTGTCGATCGCGCCGCCGAAGTCGGGTGTCGGTTGAATATCGGTGACGGAGAAGTTGGCCACTTCCTCGACGCCGTCGACGATCACGCCGTAGAGTCGGCTGCCTGTGCCCACCGTGGTGGCCACCTGCGTGACCACGATGCAGGTGCGATCATGATCGGCGCCCGCCGGCAGGCCAAACCGGGTCCGGAGATCGACGACCGGAATCACCTTGCCGCGCAGGTTGATCACACCCCGCACCTGCGCGGGCATGTTGGCCACCCGCGTGATCGGGCAGATCCGGATGATCTCCCGCACCTTGAGCACGGGAATTCCGTACGACTCACGACCGAGCGTGATCGTCAGATATTTGCCTGGGCGGGCGGCATATTCCGACTGTTTCTCGGAAACGTTCGGGGAAGAGCCGGGGTTGGTCATGGTTCTCGGGCGTCTCTGTCTACGCCGCTTCTCCGTGTTTGAGCTTCAATCGAACGAGCGATGTGGTGTCGAGAATCAGCCCCACGCGGCCGTCTCCGAGAATGGCCGCTCCGGCGAACGCCTGGTGATCCTGAAATGTCTCCCCGAGGCTCTTGATGACCACTTCCTGCTTCCCGACAAGGGCATCGACGAGCACACAGCGG
>JBIIMX010000166.1:0-6981 GCA_044337765.1 Pirellulales bacterium
CATCCCGCCGGCAAGAGCTTCGGTCGCGGCTCTTCCTCTCGTCGCCTCCTCGAGATCGCGATCGGCAAGGATGATCATGAGCGGCCTCGGGGCTTTTGCGGCGTCGCCCGCCAGTGGCTCCGCAAGCAGGCCGGGCACGACGATGCCGGGCTCGGTGGCGAAGACCAGTCGGCGAAACGGCGTGCCTTCTTTTGCGGCCGGTGGCAACACGACCGTGGCGGTCGGCACCGTGGCCGGAAGCCGCAGCAGGCCACGCACCGTCGCGGCAAGCTCCGTGGGCGTGCGGCCGGCGGCCAGCTTCGCCCGCTTCTCGGCGAGCACAGCCTCCTCCTCGGCGATCAGGTCCATCGTCGTCTTGCCGAGCCCCGCGCGAAACACGTTGCCTTCGGGGGTGCACTGCAGCTGCTGTCGCGAAAGCAATTGCGGAGGCGTCTCGGCCGGGGCGGAGGGATCGTCTTTCAGCCAGCGGTTCATCCAGGCGAGGGCCGCCTCGCGGAGCGGCTGGTCAAACCCGTGCCCGACATCGCGTTCGGCGATCTCCATCCGCTCGACATGGCCGAGCACGCCGAAGAGCCGCTTGGCCTCGGCGGTGGTGGCCCGCGTGCCGGTGATGTCGAAAAAGTCGCGGGTGGCCGCGAGCACGAGCGACGGCGTGGGGGCGGCCATCAGAAGATAGTCTCCGTGGTCGAGGCCAATGGTGAGTTGGCCGCCGATGTTCTGTTCCGCCTCTTCGACGCCGCGGGTGGCGAGCTGCCGACGGAAGCCGGTGATGAAGCAGCCAGGCGCCGCCGCCTTCAGCCGGTCGTCGAGCGCCATGAGGTAGGCCGTCTGCATCCCGCCGCCGGAGATGCCGGTGCAGCCAAGTCTCGAGGCATCGACCTCGGGCCGTGAGGCGAGATAGTCGAGGCTGCGGATGAGATCGCCCACGAAGTAGCTCGCCGCTTGCCGGCCGATGAGCAGGGCCGCCCCGGTCACTTCCATGTGCTCCGGCAGCGACGGATAGCTGCCCCAGTCGCGGTCGGGAAACTGCCGCCGCTCTCCTTGGCCGATCGGGTCGAAGCAGAGCACCGCGAAGCCGTGGCGGGCGAGGAGGATCGAGGCAGCCTGGTAGGGCTCGGCCGCCTTGGCCGCGTCGGAATGTCCACACGGCAGGAGCACGCCGGGAAACGGCCCTGGCCTGTCAGCTCGTTCGTCGGGCAAATAGAACGCCGCCGTGACGAACTGGTCGGGCCAGGTCTCGTAGATGACCTTCTGCACGCGGTAGCCGTCGCGGTCGATCTCGCCGGTGATCCGCGGAGGCCGCCTGGCCTTGGGCGGCATCGGTCCGAGCTTCTCGGCGAACCACTTCCGCATCCGCCGCTGCCGCTCGCGAACTTCATCGGCCATGTCGATCGCGGCGATCTCGGCGTCGCGGCGGTCGAGCAGCCGATTCGCCTCGGCGTTCATGAAGTCGGCGACCATCCGCGGGCCGGGCACGACGGGCTCCGACGTGCCGGTCGACTGGGCGGCCGTTTTGCCGATCGGGTCGATGCGGACGCGGGCATAGCTGAGCGTGCCCTTCCATTCCGTGCGCTCGACCGGATCGGTTGCCGCAAAGCCGCCGCGTCGATGGCCGAAGAGGTCGAGCGTGTGCGACGGCTCGCAGCCGGCCCGTGGCGTCGCGGTGAAAAACTGCGGCAGTGGGTGGGCGAGCGGCAGCCGCTGCCATGCGGCAGCCGGCACGAGGTCGGGCGGCCCGTCGGCGGGAATCTCGAGAAGTCGCTGCTCGCCTGCCGCCCCCTTCGCTGCAGTCACATCGGCGGGTCCGAAGTATGACACCACGAACAGGCGGCCTCCCGGCGCGACGTGAAACCGTGGCGTGGCCACCGGCTGATTCACGAGCCGCTCACCGCCGCTCGTCACGTAGACCCGCTCCTCGTCGGCCACGTCGATCGGCACCGTCGAGTCGCCCTGCTCGCCACCGCGGTGGAGGGTCGACCGGAGCGTGATCCGCCCGTTGCGCACCCGGGCATACTCGATCGCATGCACGCGGACGATGTCGGGATACCGCGCATCCCGCAGCGATGCGAGCATCGGCCCGCGATACCAGAGCAGGTGGACCGTGCCCGCATCATCGACATGGATGTCGCCCGGAAAGAGCCAGCCGCCGTCGGAGAAGGAGCTGGCGATCTCGAGCCAGCCGCTGAACGGCTCGCGATCGACCGCCGGCGAGGCGGCGTAGAGCAGCCGTCGCCAACGGTTGCCGAATGCCCGCGCGGCCAGGCCGGATGCGGGCTTGCCGGGAGGGCCGGGCAGTTGCAGATCGGCCGGGGTCTTCACCCGACTCCAGTTGTCGTGGGCCACTGGGCCGAAGACATGCACGCTGCCATCGCGGACGGCGACGACGGGATAGTTCACCCGGCCGTGCGACGCGTTGAACGGCGCAAGATCGCCGGCGGCATACGGTGGCCAGGCGATCCGTCCCGCATGCCAGCCGCCGTTGCGGTCGCGAAACGACCAGTCGCCGTGCGCCGCATCGGCATACTGCATCATGAACACCTCGCCGTGGCGGCGATCGACGGCGAGCGACCGATAGGAGTGCTCGCTGAAGGCCGGCGTTCCCTTCCATGCAGGCGCGAGGACGACAGGAGGCGTGCCCGGACTGGCCGCGTCAAACACGAGCAATTCCGGCCGCGCCGGCCCCGGCCCGGCCACCCCAGGCGCGAGGAGCGTGGGGTTGGCCGAGAGCAGCACGCGGCCCGCCGGATGCTCGGCGGAGGGGGGCAGGCAGGCCAGCGGCGCGGGCTCGCGGGTGCGGCCTGCCGGATCGGCCTGCCGGCGCTGCCAGCCATCATTGGTTCGTTCGAAGAGCGACCAGCGGCAGTCATTGGGCCCCGGCTGCCCCGCGAGGGGCTCGTGGATGCTCGCAAACACACGGTCGCCAAGCCGGACGAGGCAGGTGTTGCCAAAGCACCACATCGGGCTCGCGCCGTTGTTGGAATACCACGCGGAGAAAACCTCCTCCTCGGCGGCGGCCGCAAGTTCGATGGCGGGCCGCGGCGGATCGGCTGCGCTGCCGCACACCGCCGGCCACGCCGTCAGTGCGATCAGCATCGCCAGGCGGCGGGGGTTTTTCAGGCTCATGCGCATGGAGAGGTTTTGTCCAGACGTGGGCTAGTCGTCGAGCGGGATATCATAACGACATCCCGGCTGGTCGAGCGTAATGGTCAGGCCGCTCGTCGAGAACTGGCGATACTTCGCCGGGATGTCGGGGCACTCGGGCACAGGCACCGTGACGACGTCCGACTCGCTGAACTCGGCTGGCGGAGCCGCGACCATCACCTTGTAGGTGCCCGGCGGGATGCCGCCGCCAAGATGGCTGCGGCGGACCTCATACATGCCATCCGAGCCGATCGCCGCGTTGATCGCGAATCCGGTGTCGGACGCGAAACACACCTCCCCGCGGGCGACCGGTTTTCCCTGAAACGTCACCTGGCCCGAGACGGTAGCCAGTGGGGGTGCCTGGCCGCAGCCTGCAGTGACCACGAGAAGCACCGAGAGCACCACCGCCAGCAGCGACAAGACGGGTGGCATGGAAGGTTGCGTGAGGCGCGTCTCCACGATGACTCCTTCGATCTTCGACGCCGGAAACGAGCTACTGGCCAGGCGCCGCAACGACCTGGCCGTCGTCTCGGATGCAGAGATTCCGCAGCATGACCGGGTCGGTGTCATTCGCAAGAAACGTCACGCCGCCGTCGACCCGCAGCACCCCGGCCACGTTCGGGTGCGCCGATTGGATCGCCGTATTGGCCCCCGTCGTGTGGTTTCCCAGTGCGCCAGTGCCCTCGGTCTTGTAGCCGATCGCATAGCGGACGTTGGTCACGCTGTATGCGAGCCCAAAACCATTGGTCGTTGAAGCCCAGTTGGTCGTATCGTCACCCGGAAAGGTCGGGCACCGTGCCCCGATCCAGCATCCGCGTCGGGCCGTGGTACGGGCCTCGACCTTTGCGCCGGTCGAACTGGTGGCCCAATCGGACTGCTCGGCGATCATCACCGTGGATGACGTGCCGTCGAGCATTTGCCTGATCGAGAGTGGGCGGTTTTGGATCAGTGATCCATTCCAGCAGTTGACGCCGTGATTTGGATTCGAAACACATCTGCCTTTGCCGGTCGGGTCGGAGGAATCGGTGCTGCTGGTGCAGGCGCCGGAGATACCAACATACGTGGCGGCACCGACATCCTGCATCGTCGTGCCGGGATTCGAGGCAAAGCGAGGGAGGGGGCTGCTTGGGCAGTGATGCGCAGGCGGGACGAGCCTCTTGACTGCCTGGTAATTGCTGGGAACACGCCCGCCAAGCGTCAAATCGTCGTTATCAAACAACATCGCAAATGCAGTACCCGACAGCGTCAGCTTGCGAAACACGTCGCCCTGTTCGTGATACGGGAGCAGATAGACGAAAAAAGAGGAGTGAAACCCATATTGGTCCCAATTGCTTGCCCAGTTGGCGGGAGGCGCAAGCCCCGGCCGGATGCCGTTGGATCCGGACGGAAACGCGTTTCTGGCGTCGTGATGATTGTGGAACGCCTGGCCGAGCTGCTTCAGATTGTTCATGCAGCTTTATCGAGGTGAAGTTCACCATCGACAAGGGGCAGGGACCATACGGCGGCGGCGTGTTCATCGGCGAGAAGGGCAAACTCGAGATCAACCGCAACAAGATCGCCTCCAATCCTCCCGAGATCGCGGCGGGACTCCTCGCGCAGCTCGACGCTGCCGAGGAGGAGAAGAAATGGAGCGACGAGGCAGCGCTCTGGCAGGCCCGTTGGCACCTGCAAAACTGGCTTGATTGCATCCGCAGCCGGGAGACTCCCGTGTCGAACGTGGAGGCGGGGCATCGTTCGATCAGCGTTTGCCACCTTGCGAACATCGCCCGCCGCCTTGGCCGCAGCCTCGCCTGGGATCCCGTCGCCGAACGGTTCGCCGACGACGAGGCGAACCGTCTCGTTTCGCCGCCGCGCCGCCAAGGCTACGAACTCCCAAGGGTCTGACGCCGCTCAAGACGGTGCCTGGCGTTGCATCATCCCAGTCCTCGAGGGCCGCGGCGAGTGATCGTTTCGACATCGACCACACGCACACCCTTCCCCCGCAATTGGTCGAGGAGCCGCCGGCTGCCGATCCGTGCGATCACGGCGATCACGCCGTTCCCCTGCCAGCCTCGCGGCAGAAGCATGCCGCCTTGCGTGGCCCGCAAATCGACGAGCAACGACCACGGGCCATGCGAGATGGCATAGGCGGGGATGCCTCGCACGGCCGAGCGGCCCCACGAGTCGTCGGTCTCGATCAGCACGGCAACATGGCGGGAAGGCGGCATGCACGATGGCCCGGGCTGCCGGGAAACCGCTGCGGACGTGCCATTGATCGGGCTGTCCTTCTTGCTCGCTCACGCTCAGCGATTGGATGGATGCTCCCGCCACAGCATGCTATTGTTTCAAGTGAGCGTTGCATCGCCCTCTGCACGACCATTCGATGACAAGCGACACTTCCACATCTTCGCGCACGTTCACGGTCACCGACCACGTGGAGCAGCACGAAGCGGAACGGCGCGGGTGGCTCACCCGCACGCCGGAAGAGCGACTCGACGCCGTCGAGCGGTTGAGAATCGAAGCCGGGAGGTTTCTCCATGAGTACTCAGAGTACCCATCCCGACTTCGAAGACTTCTTACGGTTGCTGGAAGAACAACGCGTTGATTCCATGATCGTCGGCGGTTATGCCGTCGCGTTTCATGGTTTCCCGCGGTTCACGAAGGACATCGACGTCTTCTTCGCGGACGCTATGGCGATGTCGAGGTGAACTTCATCGGCCGCGAGGACCTGCTGCGAAACAAACGGGCCACCGGACGCGCCCGCGACCTCGGCGACGTCGAAGAACTTGGCTGATCCCAGGCCGCAAAAAGAGCTGCGTCCCCTTTTTCACGCTTTCAGACGAGCGACGACAAGGCTCAGCGTCCTGCCTTTCTATTCTGGTTCAACCGTTCCGGCCAGGCCCGGGTTGACGTGCTTCGCCACCGGTCCATCGACAAACTCTCGCCCTGCTGCCGCCTGCAATCGCTCCCCTTCGCGCAGCCGTCGAAAAAACTCCTCTGGCTTCCCGCCGCATTCGGCGAGCATCCTCTCGCGGATCAAGCGAATCTCCGCCACGACCGGATCGTCATAGAGAGGCTCACTCGACATCGGAAAACTCCTCGGGCGTGACGATCAACGGCGGCGACAGGCCTTCCAACCGCAGGGTTGCATAGATTCCCGGCAATCGCTCCGCATTCGCGAGATGCCGGCAGTTCCATGTCAACACGTAGTCTATGCCCGCGATTGCGGCGTAGGCAATGTGCTGAGCATCGGCCAGCGCCTTCGCTGGCAGCAGGTGGCGAGTCACGAGCAGTTCAGCAACCTGGTCGACCTCGGTCATTCTTCCGATGAACCGAAGTCCTTCGAGAAGTTTCACACGCTCGGCAGCGGCGCTCGGGTCGCCGGCAGATGCTTCTTCGAACACGAGCTGGCTCACGAACACGTCGAACCGATGCCGCCTTTCGTCCCACCACCGCCGCGTGAGATGCTGCCTCGCTTGGAAAATCACGTCTCTGCCGGAACGGGCAGTGAGATATCCGAAGATCGACGTCTCGACGTATATTGAACCCATCCCGAAAGTGTATACATGCGTTCACTTAATGCGTCAACAGGCCCGGGCCTCAATGAGCTGATGGGGCCGCAGCTCTCCGCGGCTACTCGCCGGAGCTGCGGAGGGGGAAATCCGCCTTGTTCGCGCCGGGGGTCACCGTGACCATGAGCTTCGAGCGGGCGTTGTAGCACTCCGGCACGAACTGCTCGACGGCCTCGAGCGACTGGCCTTTCGGATCAAACATGTTCGGCAAGGCCTTGCCCGTCTTTCGCAGCGCGGTGATCTCGACCTTGTATCGGCCGCCGGCCAGCGGCCCCTTCTGGGCCGGCAC
>JBIIMX010000167.1:0-6975 GCA_044337765.1 Pirellulales bacterium
CCCCCTGCCTTCGAGCACGAAGCACGATACCCAGCGTGCCGATGACCGGGATGCCGAGTGACGCCGCGCATTTGCGGCCTGCGAGATCGTCGATCACCGCACGACAGCCCGGCAGCCCCAAGGCCTCGGCCAGCACCGCGCTCTCACCCGCCCCCAGACCCCACTGCATAATTGTCAGGGAGATCTCGGCCGTTTCCCGTATTACCAGCCACGGGTATGCATTCAGTTGACCGGCCGTAACGTCGTCGGCTCCACGGCCCCGCACTTCCTTGGCCACGGCTCGCGGAACCCACACCTGCGCCGCGACGCTCCGCAACAATGGCAGATGCCCGCCGCGGCTGAGAAAGATGAGCGGCGAGGCGTTGACGACGCACACCTCAGCCATCGGCGATCTCACGGGCAAGTTCGTCGAGACTGACGTGGAACGAGTCCTCACCATGCCGGGCGAGCGCCAACAGGAAATCGGTCCGGTCGAGCCCTGCGACGCTCGCCGCAACCTCCTGGGAAATCGCCCCCTTGCGATACCAGTTCATCGCGGCCGCCAACCGCAGTTCACTGCCAAAATGCGTCGGGTCCTCCCGCATAGCGGCGAAAACTTCGTCGGGCATCTGCAACGTCACGGTCGTCATGCGGCTCTCCTCAACCAAAGTCTACCCGCCCGCATCGCCGCCGGGACACGAGTGGCCCTTCCGGGGCTTATCCGCTGTTTTTCGGCCGTTCAGGTGGGCCGCCGAATACCGCCTGCATGGCGGCGATGGCCTCGGGCGGCACGGAAGCCAGACGTGCAGCGAGGTCCTCGATCGCCGGGTACTGTTTTCCAGCGGTCCTCGCCGCAGCGTCCGAGACAGGTGGCTTGCCATCCCCGCCGAGGCAGCCCCCTCCGGCCGCATACTGGTACAACGCCCTGCACAAAGCTTCCCGCGACGGGCTGCAACTCGTTTATTTGCTGGACTTAGAACTACGGGCACGCTCCTTCCCAAGCTGGATGTCGAGGGTTCGAGTCCCTTCGCCCGATGGGCTGCGGCGTGACCTGCCCCCATGAACGAAGCCGGATTCTCAGTTCGGTTTTTGACCCCCAACAGACCAGCACTGTGCGGTTGCCGAGGCGCACCCGTAGCAACCGCATAGGGCTGCATCGACTCTGGGGACGGGGTCGGCATCCCAAGAGGCAGTGGGTTACATCCGGCGATCCGGGGAACACGGCTGACACCGATCCCGCCGCTCATAGAATTGTGCATCAGCAAAGCAATGGTTGCGGAGGTGCCATTGACCGGGCTATACCTTGCACACGGCGACGCTTCGAGACGCGGACGCCATGCGCACTTCAGACAAGGATCCGGCTGCTGTGCTGCGGCGAATGGGGGTAAGCGATTCGAATCTCGAACGCGGGAGGGCTGCGAAACCGCCGCGCATCGGAATAGCGAGATGGTTTTGCACGTATCATGAAATTGGTTCGTTATGCTAAGGACGACTCTTAATCTCCTTCGGTGTTTGCGCTGGTGGCAACGCGGCCGTCACACGGCTGCACAGTGGCGAGACACTGCTGCCACTGCACCACCGCCAGTCGCGGCGGCCCCAAATCAATTGGAAACGTTTTTTGATGCCAGGCGTGATGGTCGCGGCATCTGGAAATGGCGTCACTATTTCGACATCTACCACCGCCACTTCGCACCTTTGCGGCATCGGCCAGGCCTCGTAGTCGTTGAAATCGGTGTGTATTCGGGCGGGTCGCTCGACATGTGGCGAAACTATTTCGGCCCATCGGCGCAGATCTATGGAATCGATATCGAATCCGCCTGTCGTGCATACGAACAGCCCGGAACACACATACTCATCGGCGATCAGGCCGACCCATTGTTTTGGCGGAGGGTGCTTGGGGATGGCACACTCCCCGCACCTGACATCGTTATCGACGATGGCGGACACACGCCTACTCAACAACGCGTCACGATGGAGGAGGTTCTTCCACGCATCCGCCCCGGTGGTGTTTACATATGTGAAGACGTGCATGGCAACTTGAACGCCTTCGGCGGCATGATCGGCGGGTGGGCTCTTGCCATGAACGATGTCTCGCACATGCAAACGGACTCCGCGGACCCAGACAAGCGTCTCGTCGTACCGACAAACGAAGTGCAGGCAACATTTGACTCACTTCATGTGTATCCATACGTAGTCGTAATAGAAAAAAGAAATCGACGACTTCCGGAACTCCGGGCGCCCAAACATGGCACGCAATGGGAGCCTTTCCTGAGCTAAACGGCCACTGCGACGTCACGCAGCTTCGCCACGATCTCGTAGAGGCGGTGCTTCTTTCGTCGACTCACCCTCGAAAGTCTCCTCGCCCGTGGGGCGATAGCAACCAATTCCAGGGTATTCCCCGATGATGGCAGCGTTGTGTTGTCACCCGACGCCGCTGCCGGAAGGTTCCCGATGCGCGTCGATGCAGCCTGTCTGACGCGCACGGAACTCGTTCTCACCCCGTCGCCACTTCATTTCGAACCCCAAGGCGCCGGTGTTGAAACTGTCGCTACAGCCGGGTTTCATCCGATCGTGCAACTCTACGATGAGAGCATCGACCCGACCGATCCATGCCTCGCAATGCTCAAACAACTCCTTTTCGGCCCCTTCGATGTCAATTTTGAAGATATCGACATGAACGATGCCGTACGCATCGAGGAGTGCCGGCACCGTGATGCCACGAGTCTCTTGGGCGACGACGTCGCCTTGCGGCGGTGTGTCATCGACAGGCGCCGTCATGAATCCCCATTTTCCGAGTCGGCGGTCGATAACGTGTAACTGTTCATCCCGACTCCAAAGAGCCCCATGAACCACCACAACGTTGGGATATTCGCGGGTATTGAGCCTCAGTAACTCCACGTTACTGTTCTCGGGCTCGATGGCGATGATGCGAGCCTCAGGAAATCGGGCAGCGAAATAGACCGAAGCCAAGCCGATGTTGGCCCCGGCGTCGATGATGACCCGTGGAGGAAAACGCACTTCGAAGTCGTATTCCCGATTGAGAAAAATCTGCTGATAGACGGCACCGTCGGATGACGGGCATCGCACGAAGCATGGACTTCTCGCGAGAGGGGGCCTCATCTTCAGGAGGAATGTCCGCCCGACAATATGTCCAAAGAGTGCGAGTGCCAGACCTCGAAAGCCGAGGATGCGACGGTAAGAAGCCAGCCGCCTGATCCTTCGCATCATCATCAGCAATGCCTCACTCAGTCAAAGGTATTGAAGGCAGGATCGATCGGGACGTAAGGCAGGCGAGATCGAGGCGTGGAGCGCTCCGTGGACTGCGGAATCCACGTCGGGGCAACCGGCACTTCGAAAACATATTGTCCGTATTGTCCTGCAGGAAACAGCTGACGTCTCAAAAAAAGTCCGGCACAAAGTCCGTTCTTTCCAAGCGAGGGCGAAAACTTGTGGACCTGCAGTCAAGTAGGCTTTGCGCTTGAGTATGTGGCATTATGCCTCGTGTGCAAACGGGTTGCTTCCACGCAATGAGAAATGTCTCATGGCGATGAGTGAGATAAAGAAGCAGCAGGAGACGGCGGTCGAGCAGATGCGCGGGGTGCGTGACCAGCTCAACCCCTCGTGACGGCTCGTTTTGAACGTGCCCACTGCGGCCCCAAGCCCAACACGATGCAATCTTGTTGCCACGGTTGAAAGCCCTCCAACCATAGCGCGGTTGCAGGGCAAGCAGATACGTTAGAAACTCGCGTCCTTGATCGGGTCAGGTCCGGCCTGCCGCGTACCCCTTGTTTGGAGCAGTCAACTGGATGTTCGCGACATGATGCTTTTTCCGAATGGCGGAGCCGCCGTGACCGCCGCACTTGGCTGTCTCGGCTTGCTGTTCCCCACCGCCGTCGGCCGCGTTCTTGGGATCCAGCCTGGTGGGCCGTTGGGCATCTCGGAGCTGCGGGCCACCTATGGCGGATTTTTCTTGTGCCTTGGGGTCGGATGCATGGTCGCGCAGTCCGTGCCCGCCTTCACCGTTGTTGGAGCAGCATGGTGCGCAGCGGCCTTGGCTCGGCTGGTATCAACGTTCGCGGATGGCAGCCGCTCTCGGCACAACATCGCCGGCGTCGTATTCGAGGCAGGCGTCGGCTTGTCGATGCTAGCGGCGGGATTCTGATACCGGCGCCCAGATGCCTGTTGGGAAGAGTCCGCTGAACGCGTCGGAGGCAGGGCCACACGCCAGGTGACTGCCAACCGCCTACTCATGTACGCCTTCGACGTGAGCCTCGCCGTCGGGATCGATATCCACATGCAGCGTCATGGGATGGCAGCAGACAGGGCAGTCCTCGACATAATCCTGATGCGACCCTGCCGAAAGATCGACGGGGACGACGATCTCCTCGCCGCACGAATCACAGATGTATGTCGCCTCGGGATCGGCGACCGGTCTTTTGCGGCGACGCTTTGGGCGTTTCTTGGACATGGCTTCGGGAAGTGTAGCACCTCGGCCCAAGGCCGCTGATGGCCGACACGCGCAACAAAAAAGCTGCCGCCCCCGAAGGGGCGGCAGCCGTAGGAACCTTTGGTGGGCTGCATCAACGGCGAGCCCGTCGACTGGCCGTTATCGGCGCAGCCCCCTTGTACAGTCAGCTTGCGTCACTAGACCACCTCCTTTCGCGAGAAGAACCCCAGCCGCCACAGCCACTGCGAGGCCGCCGCCGGGACATTTTCTCCCCGGCCGTCGCCGGAGAACGTAACCAGATTTTAGCCAATCGTCCCGGCCCGGCGAGTCTTGGGTTTTGTCGGTTTTTCCGCGGGCATAATGGCCCACTTTCCCTGTGTCTCGGCGGTTGTCATTCAGTCTCGACGGGCCGCCCACGCTTCCTCGATGGCATCGCAGCCGCGGTCGAGCCCTTCAGCATCCGCCAGCCGGGCGGCCAGAGAGCGGCAACGGTCGGCCACGGCGAAGTCGACGAGCAGCCCGCGGATCGTCTCCGCCAGCGCAGGCCCACGAAAGCGACCGGGCGGCAGGCTCCGCCCCACGCCGAGCCTCTCGACACGGGCGGCGTTGTCGCACTGGTCGAATCCCATCGGCATGATCACCTGCGGCACGCCGGCGGCGAGCGCCTGCGACAGCGATCCGATGCCGCCATGATGCACGAGCAGGGCCGATCGCTTGAGCAGCCAACGGAACGGCACGAAGTCGACGTGCTGCACGTTGGCGGGCAGGCTGGCCGGCACCTGTTCGGGGAACCGGGTCAGCAGCAGGCCACGCTGACCGAGCCGGCCGCACGCATCGGCGGCGGCAGCGAAAAAGTCGTGACCAAACAGGTAGGCCGAGCCGGGCGTGAACACGAGGGGCGGCTGGCCCGCGTCGATGAACCGGACCACTTCTGGAGAAGGCTCGACCACTCCCTCCTCACTGTAGAGCGGAAATCCTGTCAGCCGGGTCTGGGGGGGCCAGTCCGGCTGCCGCGGCGCAAACCACTCCGGAAACATGGCAATCAATCGAAGCGGCGAATGCATCCACTCACGAAACACATGGCGGACCGGCGGCAGCCCGAAGCGACCGCGAAACTCGTTGAGCCACGGGCAGATCGCCCGGTCTGAGACGTTGTCGACGAGCCACCACTGGAGTCGGCGCAGCCAGGCCGGTCCCCGGTGGACCCGCAGAACCGGCAGCCGTGGTCCCTCGAAGTCGCTGCGAAAGAGCATCGGTGCGAGGTGGATGCTCACCAGCGGGATGCCCTGCGCTTCCTGGGCGACCCTCGCCCCGAAGGCCAGGCTCGACCCGCAGACGAGCGTATGCCCCGGCGTCTGATGGTCGATGATGCTGCGATACACCGGTTCGAGCAGGGGCCGGACGGCCAGGTCGATGATCGTCCTCGTGCCTCGCAGCGGATGCCAGATTCGCGGATCGCGGATCATCTCCCGAAAGTCGACCGCTGGCAGCGGATCGACGAACTCGAGGCCCGCCCGTTCGACGAGAGTGCGAAAGTATCCGGCGGTGACGACGGTCACCCGATAGCCCCGCAGCCGCAGGGCCCTGCCCAGGCCGACAAAGGGATGAACGTCTCCCGAACTGCCGATCGCGCAGAGGATGATGTGGTTGAGACCATCACGCTTCGCCGTCTGCGTTTCGCCATCCTGCATATCGAGTCGTCCCTTCGATCCCTCACCGCCGGCGAAAGCCGCAGGCTGCCGCCGCAGTCGATTCGCCCGATGCGGAGGATATCGCCTGACGCAGGTCGCCCGTGTCTCGACACCACCGCATCCGAAAGGTTGCCGCGACGATCTCCCTAGCCGACTACTTCTGGCCGCTCTTGCGATAGTCCCAGGGAGCGACCGGGGAGGGCTGGGCCCACAGCCCGAGCCGCTGCGACTGGGCCTGCGACTGAAGCGCCGCCAGCGACGTGTCACGTGAGTAGTCTACGTAGTGCCAGGCATTGCCGGTGGCGACCATCTGCCGGTTGACGTCGACGCCGTTCGACGAGAGGTGGCCGATCCAGCGGCCGTAGCGGTCTTTGCCATCTTCCGTCACCTCGACGGTCTTGCCGAACACCATCTCCGCGAGTGCCTCTCGGGAAACCTTCCCGTAGTCCTGGCCGATCTCCGGCGCGTCGATCTCAGCAAGCCTGACCTTCTGCTGCTGGTTCGAATCGTCGAGACAGGTCACCGTGTCTCCATCGTGCACGCCCACTACACGCCAGAGATACGGACCGGCAGAGCGGTTGGCCGGCGGCTGCAGGGGCGATACGCTCACCGGCTGTACCGGCGTGGAAGACGACGAAATCGGCGCAGTAAAAGATGATGCCGGCGGCGTGGCTGCGGCCGACGACTGCGTGGCGGCGGCGATGGCGGCGGCCGAGCCGGCCACCATGGGCGGCGCCGCGGCGGCGAGCGCGTCGGCAGCCGGATCCTGCATGGCTCCAGGGTTCGTGGCCTGCGGCACGAGGCCCGGAGGCGGAACTGCCGCGGAAGGAGCCCACTGTCCTGGCGGCGGTGCCGACA
>JBIIMX010000168.1:0-6954 GCA_044337765.1 Pirellulales bacterium
CAGGCCGATCATCGTGCGGTCGGCACCGATCACGATGCGTTCGCCCGTCTCATCGCGTTTGCGGTCGATGAACGCCGCCAGTTTCACGATTGTCTCAAGACGCTCGGCGTCGGGAAGCGGCGCCAGCCGGCTGGCGTGCTGGACGCATAGGTAATAGAGCGACGGTTCGATCTGCCGGTAGTGCTTGGGGGTGGTGTCGAGTCTCTGCGCTATTGCCGGGGACAGTTCGGCCTGGAAGGCGGCGAAGTCCGGCGGAAAGTCTGCTCCTGCCGTGCCTGTCATCCAGCACAGTGTCAGCAGGAGCGGCAGGCAAGGCGTGGGAAGGATGCGAAGGCGTTGCATAGTGCTTTGAATTGTATGCCGGGGGCCGCGGATATGGGGGGCGTATCCGCGGCGTGGTGATTGTTGACAGGTACGGAACGGGCGTATAGTATACGGGCGTATAGAAGGCGTTGGAGGCGACCGTATGGTGACACGTGTCTTGGATGGCGTGGATGGCGTGGACGGCGTGGATGGCGTGGATGGCGTGGATGGCGTGGATGTGGCCAGTTCGACGGCCCCCGGACGGGCTGTCGCAGGCGTGCTCACATTGGCAGCCGAGTGGCGGCAGGCCGAAGAGCGCGGGCGGGAAACGGTATCCACCGGTTTTCAGTCGCTTGACCGCCTGCTGCCGGCCGGCGGTGTGCGGCGTGGCAGTTTGATTGAATGGCTTGCCGGCGGCTGCGAGAGTGCCGGTGCTGGCGGTGCGATCTCGCTGGCCTGTGCGGTGGCCTGCCGGCTGGCCGACCCGCGGTGGGCAGAGCAATCGCGGGCGTCGACGATCGTGGTCGTCGATCGTGGTCAGCTGTTTTATCCGCCAGCCGTGATCCCGTGGCTCGACGCACTGGCAGACACCGCGGAAAAAAGAAGCGAGAGGCCGCATCTCGTGGTGGCCCGTCCCTCCCGTGATGACGACGAGTTCTGGACGATCGATCAGGCGCTCCGCTGCCCTGGCGTGGCAGCCGTACTTGCCTGGCCGAAGCTGGTACATGCCACGGCCATGCGGCGCTGGCAGCTGGCCTCGCGGACGAGCGGAGCTGTCGGGCTTTTGGTGCGGGGACTATCGGAGCGGGGTGCCGTGAACGGTGGGCCAACATGGGCCGACGCAAAGCTGGCGATCTCGCCGGTGCCAGGAACAGATTCTGCCGCTGATCTCACCGTACGGCGGCTGCGGCTCTCGCTCGCCGGTGGGCCATGGGCGGGCAACGAGATGCTTGAAGAACGATCAACAGAACTGCGGCTCGATCTGACAAGTGGTCGCGAGGCTACACGCCGCCACCGTATGCCTGTCCGACATGCCGGGCAGGCAGCGCCGGTCGCGGCAGCAGGTTTGCAGGCTGGGCGTTTTCAGCCGGAGGGGGTGGCATGTCGCGCATCATGACGATCTGGCTACCCCGGTGGCCCGTGCAGCGGCGGCTGCTCGAGCGGCCGGAGCTCCGCAGAAGACCTGTGTTTGTCTGTCGGCGTGAACGCCGTGGCGTGATGACGGTGGTGGCCTGGGCCTGGGCGGCGCCGCCGCGGCGGGCGGGGCCATCGGTGCCGCAGCCAGCGGGGACGAAAGTCCTGCAGATTCCAACAAGATCCTTGCAGATTCCAACAGGCACGTCGCTTGCCGAAGCGATGGCGGTGCTGGCGATCACGCACGGTTCCCGTGCCTGTCATATCGCCGAGGTCGACCATGACGATCCCGTGGCTGATCTGGCCACCCTCGAGGAGTTGGCCCGTTATTGCCGGCGGTTTGCGCCGATCGTGGCCATTGAGAGACCACCGCAGAATGGGTCTGCGGGGCCGGAGTGTCTGCAGGTCGACGTGACAGGCACGGCTGGTTTCTTCGGCGGCGAGGGACCGCTTGTCCGCACGGTTGTCTGGACGCTGGCCGCGCGGGGCATTCACGCACGGGCCGCGATTGCCGACACTCCCGCCGCTGCCTGGGCTGCCGTGCACCACACGGATGCTCTCCATGCCGATGAGAAGCAGGTGCGTCATGCGAGTCATGCGAGTCATGCGAGTCATGCGAGTCATGCGAGTCATGCGAGTCATGCGAGTCATGCGAGTCATGCGAGTCATGCGAGTCATGCGAGTCATGCACGTCATGGATACGGAATACGCAGGGAGGGAATGAGTAGGGATTCACTGTCGAGGCATCCACTGCCGCGGCACCGGCGTTGGGCGATCGTGCCCGCAGGGACGCAGCTGCAGACGCTGGCCGGTCTGCCGGCTCAGGCCCTGAGGCTCGACGACTCCATGCTGGCGCAGCTGCGGGACGTGGGGATTACGACAGTCGGTGGCGTTGCCCGTCTGCCGCGGAAGAGCCTTGCCTCGCGGTTTGCGCCGCCGCTCGCGCAGCGTCTGGCCGAGTTCACCGGCGAGCGGCCGGAGCCGCTGGTGGTTCCCTGCTCCGGCGAGATGCCGGCCAGTTCGCAGGCCTTTGATTTCCCGCTCCTGCTCCGCGATACCACGCTGGACGAGCTGGTCGCGATGATCGAGCGGCTGCTGCAGGAGTGTGTGGCGTTGCTGGTCGCCCAGGGAAAGGGAGTGATGTCGCTGCAGGTGCGGCTGGATCGCGCTGAGTCGACTGAGCTCCGTGAGGCTTGCGCGCCGGCGATCATCGATATCGGAGTGTTTCAGCCGAGCAGCTCGGCACGGCATCTGGTGGAGCTCGTACGGCTGCGGATGGCAAGAATGCGGATGCCGCGGGAGATCGCAGGGATCACGGTGGAGGTGGTGTCTGCGGGGACGGTCGAGTGTCGGCAGCGGACGCTCTTTGGTGAGGCTGCGGAAACATCCACCTCGCAGGTGGGCATGCTGCTGGACAGGCTGTCGGGCCGGCTTGGACGTGGGGCGGTATTCGAGCCCAGACCGATGGCCGATGCCCAGCCGGAGCATGCGTGGGCCGCCGTGCCGCCTGCGGCCTCGCGATTCTCCCGGTCAAAGCCTGCACAACAGCCTGCACAACAGCCCGAGTACAGGACCGCATCAAAGCGATTGCAGCACGACGACTCACACGCGTCCCGCACGACGGCATGCGTGGCGGCCCCGCAGCGGCGGCCGATCTGGCTGCTGCCCCAGCCTGTGCGGCTGGAGGCTGTGTCGGTCGTGGGCTCGCCGCTGAATCAATACGCGGAGGCGTCGAGCGGCCCGCCGCTACGGTTTCGGCTCGCGTCGCAGACGGGATCGCCGCCGCACGAGGTCGTGAAGGCCCACGGCCCGGAACGTATCGAGACGGCTTGGTGGCGCGGGCCGACCGTGCGGCGCGACTATTACGTTGTCGAGACGGTGTCGGGGGGCCGTTATTGGATCTTTCGTCGGCTGCGCAGCGGCCCGACCAATCGCCCAGGCGGGGAGTGGTTTCTGCACGGCACGTTTTCCTGAACAGGTTTTGACGAATGCGTTTTTTGAAAGCCTGATCAGCAGTATCGGAGGAGAGTTCGTCATGGATGAGCCACCGTATGCAGAGCTGCACTGCAGGAGCAATTTCTCGTTTCTCCAGGGCGGGTCGCATCCCGAGGAATTGGTGGAGCGCGCGTATGCACTTGGCTACGAGGCGATTGCCATCACCGACCGTGCCTCGCTTGCCGGTGTTGTGCGGGCGCACGGTGCGGCCAAGCAGATCGCTGCTTCGGCGCAGGCCACCAGCACTGTTCAGGCAGGCCAGCCACAGGCGGGTGTCAAGCCACAGGCGGGCATCAAGCTGATCATCGGGGCGCATCTGGAGCCAGTCGATGCCATGCCGCTGGTCGTGTGGGCGACAAACCGCATGGGCTATTCCCAGCTCTGTCGGCTCCTGACGAGAGGGTATGCCGCTGCCGCTGGTGCGGGGCATGACGCAGGCGCAAACGCGTGTCTGCTATCGCTTGCCGACATTGCCGAACATGCCGAGGGGCTGCTGGCGGGCGTGCCGTTGGCGGCAGTCGCGGCAGCCGGCATGCGCGATGCCGGAGGGCTGCGTGATGCCGGCGAAGCTGTCCTGCAGTGGCGAGAGGTGTTTGATGATCGGCTGGTGGCGTTGGCCGAGGTGGCGATGGAAGGAGATGACGCAGACCGCCTGCTGTGGTGTACGGCGGTGGGCCGTCAGACGCGGGTGCCGCTCGTGGCGGCAGGCGATGTCCGCTACCACGAACGCGGACGCATGCCCCTCTTCGACGCCCTCGCCGCCGTTCGCCATGGCTGCACGGTTGAGGAGATCCGTGGCCGATTGCTCTCCAACGGCGAGCGGCACCTGCACGATCGTCGGAACATTGCCAGGCGTTTTTCCGGGCTTGCGGGTGCTGTCGAGCGGTCTGTGGAGATCGCGAGGCGGTGCGAATTCTCGCTCGCCGAACTGCGGTATGAATATCCCGACGCGACCGTGCCCGAGGGCCGCACGCCGGCGGAGCATCTGGCGGATCTGGCCTGGCGCGGGGCGACGAAACGGTATGCAAACGGCATTCCCGAGAAGGTGCGGTCGCTCATCAGCCACGAGCTTGCGCTCGTGGCCGAACTCGGCTACGAGGCCTATTTTCTCACGGTCTTCGATATCGTGCGATTTGCCCGCCGCCGTGGCATTCTCTGCCAGGGCCGCGGGTCGGCCGCCAACTCCGCGATCTGCTACTGCCTCGGCATAACGTCGGTTGATCCGGCCCGCATGGACGTGCTCTTCGAACGGTTCATCAGCCGGGAACGCTGCGAGGCGCCCGACATCGACATCGACTTCGAGCACGACCGCCGTGAGGAGGTGATCCAGTACGTCTACGAGACCTACGGTCGCCACCGGGCGGCGATGACGGCTGAGGTGATCTCCTATCGGCTGCGGTCGGCCGTGCGGGACATCGCCAAGACGCTCGGCCTCTCCCTCGATCGCGTGGAGAAAATCGCCGGCGTGCTCGACGTCGGGGATGGCGTGGAGGCATTGCCGCAGCGGTTGGCCGAGGCCGGCCTCGATCCCGCCGACGACACCTGCATCCGTCTCACGACGCTCGTCGGCCAGCTGGTCGGCTTTCCCCGCCACCTCGGCCAGCATGTGGGCGGCATGGTGATGACACGGGCGTGCTCCGGCGGTCTGCGTGGCGACCTCTGCGATCTCGTGCCGATCCAGCCGGCCGCGATGGATGGCCGCACCATCATCCAGTGGGACAAGAACGACCTCGATGAACTGGGCATCCTCAAGGTCGATTGCCTCGCACTCGGCATGCTCTCCTGCATCCGCCGGGCGTTCGAGCTGATCGAGGCGACAGGCGGGCCGCCGTTGACGCTGGCTACCGTGCCCGCCGAAGACGAGAGCGTCTACGGGATGATCTCGCGGGCTGACACTGTGGGCGTGTTCCAGATCGAAAGTCGGGCGCAGATGAGCATGCTGCCCCGGCTCAAGCCGGCCTGTTTCTACGACCTCGTGATCGAGGTGGCGATCGTGCGGCCCGGGCCGATCCAGGGCAACATGGTGCATCCCTATCTCCGCCGGCGCGCGGGTGAGGAGCCGGTGACGTTTCCGAGCGAGGCCATTCGCGCGGTGCTCGAGAAGACGCTCGGGGTGCCGCTCTTTCAGGAACAGGCGATGCGGCTGGCCGTGGTGGCGGCGGGTTTCACTCCTGGTGAGGCTGATCAGCTTCGCCGTGCCATGGGGGCTTGGCGGCGGCCGGGAGTGATCGACGAGTTTCACAGGAAGCTGGTCGACGGCATGCGAGGCCGCGGTCTTTCGCAACAGTTTGCCGAGCAGGTGTTTCAGCAGATTCGCGGCTTCGGCGAATACGGCTTTCCGGAGTCGCATGCGGCGAGCTTCGCACTGCTGGTCTATGTGTCGGCCTGGCTGAAGCGACACCATCCGGCCGCCTTCACGGCTGCCCTGCTCGGCAGCCAGCCGATGGGCTTTTACGCGCCGGCCCAGTTGGTGCGCGATGCCAAGGAGCATGGCGTGCGGGTGCTGCCTGTCGATGTGAATGCCAGCGCGTGGCATGCAACGGTTGAGGGCAAAAGCGGAAGGCGCATGCCGGAGGGTGGTGGTTCGTTCCGGGGGCGTCTGCCGGCGGCCTCCGTGCGGCTGGGGTTGGAACAGGTCTATGGTCTGAGCGAGACCGCCGGCCGAAGGATCGAGGAGGCACGGCGGGCCGGCCCCTTCAGACTGCCGCACGAACTGGCACGACGGGCGCAGCTCGACCGCGAATCACTCCTGCATCTGGCCCGTGCTGGTGCGTTTGAGTCGCTGGGGCTCGATCGGCGTCGGGCTGTCTGGGAGGCGATGCGGTGCCTTGATCGTCCGGAAAGCCAGCCACTGCTGCAGGATCTTCAGGATGACGATGCCGATGAGGAAGAATCGCTCGCCCTGCCTGCGTTGACGCGGCAGGAGGAGGTGGTGGCGGACTACCGCACCTCGGGCCTCTCGCTCCGGTCTCATCCGCTCCATTTCGAGCGAAACGAACTTGCGGAGCGGGGCATCGTCACGACCTCCGATGCGGTCGCTGCCCCGGAGGGCCGTCGCATCTGCGTGGCTGGCATCGTGCTGACGAGGCAGCGGCCGGCCACGGCCGCAGGAATGATTTTCCTGACCGTCGAGGACGAGACCGGTGCGGCCAATGTCGTGGTGCGGCCAGATGTCTGGCAGGCGGCCGACCATGCCGTCCGCCGCGCGGCGGTGCTCATCGTGCACGGCCGCATCCAGCGTCGCGGCCAGGTCGTACACATCCTGGCAACGAGTCTCGAACCGCTCGCCCTTGCCCTGCCGAAAATGTCGCGAGACTTCTGCTAGTTTTCAGGAGAACTACGACATCCAGCCAAGGGAGAGCGGCCTAACGCCGACACTTCGCCGTGGACGGCAGCAGTCTGGTGGTGGTAGCTTTTTCGCCGATTCCCGGCGGTGCGGTACATGGGGGGTGGAGTGAGGGGCAGCGTCAACTCACGGACAAGTTGGGAAACTTGCCGCCACGAGGAGAGGGGCACGGACAC
>JBIIMX010000219.1:0-5683 GCA_044337765.1 Pirellulales bacterium
GTCTTCCTGCTCATGATCTTTTTCCTCGTCGCGAGCAAGCTCGACGAAGCCGATCGCTTCATCGATGTCGTTCTGCCCAAGGCCAGTGCCGCCAAGCCGCTCACGAGCCGGCCCCGGGAATTTCTCATCAACATCGACCGTGAGGGCCGCTACTTCATGGGCGCCCGCCCGATCGAGCTTGGCGCTCTGCAGGGGCTCTTGAAGCAGGCGGCCGTGGATAACCCGAAGCGGCAGACGGTGATCGTGAGAGCAGACGAGAACGTGCAGCACAAGTTCGTGGTGGCCGCGATGAATGCCTGCGTTGAGGCGGGCATCGAGGACTACCAGGTGCAGTCGGCGGAAGAGCAGCAGCCGTAACCAGCCGATGGACCCCTTCGACTTTTCATTCTTCGATCGTTCACCATCATGGCAGCCACTTCTCCGCAGCGTGCCAGATCTTCAGAACGCGCGACGTATGCCCGTCGCCTGGCGCTGGCTGCCATCGCCAGCGTCCTCGTGCATCTTCTTGTCTGGGGTGGCCTGACGGCGACGCGACTGACGCTGCTCGGCAGCAAGCCGCAGGATGCCACGGCGACGAAACCGGTGCTGAAGCCGAAGGTGGCGGCCGACTTCCCACTTCAGGTGTCGAAGTCGCCAGCGACGAAATCGGCCCACGAGCGGCCGCTCGACCTGCAGGTGATGCCGCAGCCGCCGCGCGACGTGCAACGGCCGGAGCCCGACCGACGCCGGCCGACGCCTGCGGTCCCGACACCGGAGCCGGAGCAACCGCTGCCGATCGTCGTCACCCCGCCCACGGTCACGCGTTCGCAGCTAACACGCGAGGTCGCCGCCGATCGCGGGGTCGATAAACCCGTTGCCCCTGAGCGGCAGCGTCTGGCCACGACGGCAACGCCGGCGGACGCTACAGCCGATCGGCGGGTGGCCGCCCCCGGGCAGACCACCGAGGCGGCCGCACCTCGCCCTCGAGCGGCGGTGGCGCCGCGGTCTGCCGAGCAGGATGCTGCCACCGTCTCCCGTCGTCGTCCACGGGAGGTGGCCATGGCATCACCTTCCGCATCCTCCGCAGCCGCCGAGTCGTCGTGGTCGCCGCGATTGACTGCGACACTCGACGACGCGAGGCCAGAGCAGCCTGCGGCCGTGGCCCGTCTTGATGTCGTCGGCCGCGGAGCTGCCGCCGCGGGCAAGGCAGAGGCGATCACCGCGCCGACCGGCGTCGCCGGCACAGACGCGTCAGCCGCGCCGACGCCGAGGCCGCAGCCTGCGACGGCCGGACTGACTGCCGAACGAACACCGGGGCAGCCGCGGTCCGACCGCGGCACACGGGCTCCGCTGCAGAGCCAGACGACGGCCGGCGATGCGGTGACCGACGGCGTCACCGCAATGACAGATCCCGGCCCGACAGCGACGGCCGCTGCAGGACGCACCGCGGCGCTGACGAGCCCGCAGCTGGGTGCGGGCCGGGTGTCGGATGGCTTCACCGAGGCCGCGTCAGCTGCTGCAGGCGGCGGACCGGGCAGTCCGCTGGCATCGCCTCCGCTCACTCGTTCGTCGCCCATCGGCGGCATTGGCTCGGCGGCAGGCTCGGACGCAGCCGCGGCCCCCCTCGCTCTGCCGGCCTCGGCGGACATGGCCGCAGGTGGCACCGCGCTTGGCACCCTGTTCCCGCGGGCTTTGTCGCGGATTGAGGAGAGGACTTCGGCCACGACACAAGGCCTCGCGGCGTCAGCCGGGGCCGCGTCCGACGCCGCCGGCGACCTGTTCGATGCCGAAGAGCTGTCGAGCGTTGCCGAGGCCGGCACCGTTGCGGGGAGCCCGACGAACAGGCCGCGAGGTGACGAGGCCGCGGCCGTGAGCGTTCCCCTGCCGCTCGACCGCGTGGCGGCCGTGACCCTGCCGGTGGAGGGACGGGTTCGCGAGATCGCCCTCCCCTTTGCCAGGCGGTCGCGTGCCAACCGCGAGGCCCGCGGCCGTGAACAGCCGGTGGGCGAAATGGCCATCCGAGAGCGGACCCGCGTGGCAGCCGACGCCATGGTCGACCGTGGGCTCGACTTTCTCGCGCGGGCACAGCAGCCTGACGGTCGTTGGCGACTGGGAACCTTTCCCGGAAGCACCGCATCCGACACCCCCAAACTCTCCTGTGACACGGCCGCAACAGGACTTGCGATCCTGAGTTTCTTGGGTGCCGGCCACGACCACTTCGGTGGCAAGCACCGCGACACCGTCCGCCGCGGCCTCGAGTTCCTGCTGGCGATGCAGAAGGACGATGGCGACCTCTACGTGCCGGCGGACAAGCTGTCCGACAGCTGCGCCTGGCTCTACAGCCACGGCATCGCCTCGATGGCTCTCTGCGAGGCGGTCGGCATGACAGGCGACCCGCTCGTGAAGCCTGCCGCCGCCCGCGCCTGCGGGTTCATCGCGGCCAGCCAGCATCCCTCCCGCGGCGGCTGGCGATACACGCCCCGCTCCGACGCCGATCTCTCCGTGAGCGGCTGGATGCTCGTGGCGATGCGATCGGGCCGGCTGGCGGGCGTCGACGTTGAGCCGCGTGCGTTCGACGGTGTGAAGACGCTGCTCAACGCATCGGCAATCACGGGCGACCCGGCCAGATATCACTACAACCCTCGGAATCCACAGCAGCGGCCGTCGCAGCTCTCCGCAGGATGCATGACCGCCGTCGGCACGCTGATGCGTCTGCACACGGGCTGGACGGCCACCGACCCCCGCGTGCAGCAATCGGCCAGGGCCTTGGCGGCGATCCGACCGACCTACGGCACCGCCAACGCGAAGAATAGGGACTGCTATCTCTGGTACTACGCCTCGCAGGTGCTTGTACACACCGGTGGCGACGAGTGGACCGGATGGTATGACCAACTCGCCGACACACTCGAGCAGTCGCAGGAGCGGAACGGCCCACGGGCCGGAAGCTGGGATCCGCTCGGCAACGTCCCCGACCGCTGGGGCCAATATGGCGGCCGGATCTATGTCACGGCCTTGCACCTGCTCACGCTCGAGGTGCCCGATCGCCGGCTGCCGACCTACGGCACTCCCGAAGACACCTTCGAGCGTTGAGGCTGTCGCACGGCGTTCGCACTGAAGCGCCCGCCCATCGGGCAGGAGTCGCGAGGGCGATTCAACGGGCAGCTGCTCCTCGCCGCCCCTTCCTCTCAGAGACCGGCGGCGCCGGTCGTCTCCCGCTGCCGCTGTTCCTTCTTCGCCGGAAACTCGATCACGACGAGCTCTTTTGCATCCGGATCGTAGGCATATTCCTGATAGTAGGGCAGCATCGGCAGCATGATGCCGTCGGGCTTGCCCGGCTCGATGATCCGGTCCATGAATTCCTTGTAGTCATTTGGCTTCCGGTCGTTCTCAGCCTGAAAAAAGTTCATCTTTTGATCGACGGCGATGATCGACAGTTTGCCAACGCTCGTCCGATAGGCGTCGGCGGCCACCCCCAGGCCCTGGCTCTTGATCGACATCTCCGCCGGTACGCCGCCCTGCTTCAGTGCCTCCGACAATTCGAGGACGTTTTGCGTGGTCTTCTTGAGCGTCTGCCGCGTCTGGATCGGCGCCTGAGCAGGTGCCGCAGCGGCGACCGGCGGCGGCTCGGGCTTCTTCGGGGCGGGACCGCTGAGCCCGATCAACACCAACACTCCGGCGATGAGTGCCAGCAGCGCCATCCAGACGTTCTTCATCGATCCTCCCCATTCCTGCGGTTCGTCAGACCGTTCCCTGCGACGGTCATCTGTCAGCTGCGATACTCATACTTGAACACGCCGGGCATCGGCACCGGATACCGTCCCTCGCTGTCGGCCACCAGAGGAGCGGGCGACCCGTCAGTAAGGCTCTCCACGCCGGCGGTAAGGTCGTCGGGACAGCTGAGCATCTCGTCGTAGGTCACCGGCTTGCCGGTGTGCGCCGCAAACCGGCCCATCGCGGTGACGAGGCTGGCCTGGGCGCCCCGCACCGCCTCGTTGTAAGGCTCGTCCGCGATGATCGCCGCCACGAGGTGTTCCCATTCACGGCGATAGGGATTGGGCTCAGGCTGCTCCGCCGCCCACGCGACGTTGTCCTTCTCAACCCGCTGATCTTTGAAAATCGCACAGCGGGCCGGGGAATGGCCGCTCGTCGAGATGGCGAAGGCCGCCTTGGATCCCTGTCCCCAGAGGCCGAATTTGCTGTCGCAGCCCTTCATGACCTGGCACGTATAGAAGAACTTCGCACCATCGTCGAACGTGTATTCGATGCCATAGTTGTCGAAGTTCTGGTCGTCGATCTTGCCCCGCAACTGCCGGGCACCGATCGCGACGGCCTTCACGGGCCACGCCCCCTTCATCCAGCACACCTCGTCGATATGGTGCACACAGTAGTCGCTGAAAATACCGCCGGAGGCCCAGAGAAAGTTATGGAATCGCTTGATCTGCCAGAGCAACTCACTCATCCCCTGCGGACCAGGGGCGAGGTCGAGGTTGTGGGGCGGATTGTGCTCGCGATAGCCGTGGAAGGAGATCAGTTCGCCGGCCTCGCCGTTCTTCAGGCGGTCGAGCAGTTCCTGACGGCGGTCGCAGTGACGGCACATGAGCCCCACGCCTACCTTGAGGTTCTTCTCGGTGGCCTTCGCCGCCAACTCGATGATCCGCTTGGTGGTCGGTCCGTCGACCGACACAGGCTTCTCCATGAACGTGTGCACGCCCTTCTCTATGGCATAGGCAAAGTGCGGCGCCCGAAAGGCCGGCGGTGTGGCGAACAGAGCGATGTCGCCCGGACGGAGGCAGTCGATCGCCTGCTTGTAGCCGTTGAATCCAATGAAGGTCCGCTCCTCGGGCACATCGACGCGTTCCTTGAACTGTTCGCCCAGAGACCGCTTCACGATGTCGGCCCGGTCGCGAAAAACGTCGGCCATTGCCACAACTCTCACCGGAGCACCCGGCACTGAGAGCGCGTCGACCGCCGCGCCACCCCCCCGGCCGCCGCAGCCGATCAGCGCGACGCGAATTTCATCGGTACCGGCGGCATGCACATGCGGAATCGACCGCCCGGAAAGGAGCGTGCCTGAAAACGTGGCGGCACCCGCCGCCGCCACAGCCGCCTGGGTGGTCGAACCGAGAAACTCCCGGCGGCTGGTGGGGCGGACGATCCGGAACGTTTTCTCTCGCTGGACTGGCGGCATGTTGCTTTCCCTGGCTCTCTTCCCTGGCTTTTTGCCTGGCTGGCGGGTCGTACTCGAGTGTCAACAACCGTCGACGGCACGCTCGATACCACCGATGATCTCATCTGCCGCCAGTGTGACCATGTCTCGCCCGCCTGTCAAAACCTGGACTGCAGCCAGAAAAATGCCGACCGCCCGGCTCCGAAAGCCATCGGGCGATCGCCCGTTTTTTAGCGTGCAGGCCTCGTCGCGTCTGACCGTCTCCTACGGACGTCCTTCCAGAAGGCTCTGGATCGGCGCCCGTGCCGGGTCGGACTCAATCTTCTTGATGAGGGCGAGGCCCGTCAGCAGGATTTCCCGCTGGCTCTGTTGCAGCGGCGTCAGTTGTTTGTCGGCGCCGGCGGCGACGAGCTGTTCGATGTAGCTGCCGAGGCTGTCGGCACCGACTGCATACTCGCCATAGAGCTCATCGACGGCCTTTTTGAGCGTCTCCCGCATGGCGGGCGCCGCCGAGTCGATCAGGGCGTCGAACTGCTT
>JBIIMX010000169.1:0-6941 GCA_044337765.1 Pirellulales bacterium
CCAACTTCAACAGCATCGAGTTGAACTACAAGCTCAACCGACGGCTGGGCCGGGATCAGCTGATCATGTCACCCAACGGCGGCTGGTCGCGGCACGCCGAGCGTGGCTGGCTGCCGGCAATTCTCGTCGGCACGCGGCTGGCAAACGTCGACGAGTCCTTCACCTTTGCGAGCAGTCGTCGGAATGTGTCGGCGAGCAAGTTCAGCGGCACCTACGACATCGAGACACAGAACTGGCTCTTGGGCCTGAATATCGGTGGCGAACTCATCAGCCGCAACGAATTTTACTATTGGGGTCTCAGGGGGAAGGTGACGCCGGCAGTCAGTTTTGCGGCCAACCAGCAGCAGGCGGCTGGCGTGAACACCCTCCCGCCTCCACCGTCGGTGCAGTCGGTTTCCCGCGGCAGTTTCGGCTGGCGGCAGGTCGCCGACCAGATAGGGCCGGGCTTTCTGGGAGATCTCACGATCCTCGGTGGCTGGCAGGTGACGCCCAACTTTGCAGTGCAGGTCGGTTACGACTTTCTCTGGGTGGCGGGCATCGCCACCGCCACCCGGCAGTTCAATCTCGACAACGTGCGGCCCAACTCGATCGACGGTGGCGGTCAGGTCTTCTACAACGGCTTATCGATGGGCTTGGAAGGCTCGTGGTGAGTGGGAAACAGACCCTCACTCGGGTGCGGCGACCAGCACCGCGGCGACCTGACCCATTGAACAGAGGTTGACCGCAAGCGCCGTTCCTGGGCGATCGCCCAGTGGGCCGCCGCGAACCACGTTGACCGGGCAGTGAGGATCGGGCGTGTCGTAGTTGAGCGTCTGCGGCACCAGGCCCGCCTCGAGTCCCAGCACACTGGCCGCCAGTTCCACGGCACCACCCCCGGCGCCGAGACGGCCGAAGAAGCTCTTGGTCGCGGTGACCGGCACCATGCCAAGTTCGGCGGCGATGGCCTCGGCCTCGATCCGGTCCGTATCGGGTGTGCCGCTGCCGTGCGCATTGACATGCCCAAGTTGGTCCGGAGACAGGCCGGCCGCGGCGAGCGTGCCGCGGATCGCCTGACGCAGCGCGGAACCGGTCCGCTGACCCCGCGGAGAACGTGGTTCGCAGCGGCTCGAAGCGGCGAGGAGGCGGCCGCGAATCCTCGCCCCCCGCCGGTCGGCGTGTTCGCGGGATTCGAGCACAAAGACGGCCGCTCCCTCACCGTCGAGCATGCCGTCGCGGTCACGGTCGAAGGGGCGACAGGCGTGCCGATAATCGTCGACCGGCCGCGAGAGCACGGCCTCGCCACGGGCGACCAACGCCGTCGGGTGGAGGCGGCAACTGGTGCCGCCTGTGAGCATCACGTCGGCCCATCCGCGGCGGATGATGCTGGCGGCCTCGCCGATCGCCAGCAGACTCGACACGTCGCCGAGTACGATCGAGTTGTTGGGGCCGCGGGCATCGTGGGCGATCGCTATGTGGGAGGCCGTCATGTTCGGCAGATGCTTGAGCAGCCAGAGCGGGTGCGTCTCCTCCAGAATTGCTTCGGACCAGAGGCCGAAGTCGAACGTCCCGTCTTTTACAGATCGGCGGTAGGTCAGTTCCAGGTCTTCGATGTCGGCATAGATCATGTCTGCGCCGAAGACGACGCCGGATCGCTCCGGCTCGATACCACCGGCGGCCAGACCGGCATCGCCCATCGCGAGATCGGCGGCGGCGAAGCCGAGTTGAATGTCACGGCTCATCACCTTGAGGCTTTTCCGCGGCCGGACATAGACCTTGGGGTCGAAGTCGGGGATCTGCCCGCCGTAGGGAGTCCGAAGGCCGCTGGAATCGAACAGGTCGATCGGGCGGATGCCGCTTGTGCCGGCGGCCAGCGACGCCCAGAACGCGTTGCCGCCGATGCCGATGGGCGACACGACGCCGACGCCTGTCACGACGATGTCCCGGGGGCTTGCCATCGGCTGCACACTCTTGACGATTGGAAAACCGGCTTCCCTTATGCGTTCATACACGCCCGAAGCGTAGGCGTCGGGGTCTCAACATTCCAAAGCGTACGCTCCGAGGGCCATGCGCGTCTGAAGCGCAATCGCCTGGATCGGCCTGACGAACGCCTTTCTGGCACACTAAACCATGGTCGCATCGGCCGGTAGTCGTCGGCTCGGTGCGGCGACTGTGAGGCTCTTTCCGTTCCACTCCCCGGAAATGTCCTGAATCAGCGGTGCGGCGGGTGGTCGCGCCGCCAGTCGGCGGGTGACTGTGCCCGTGGGTCCGACCAGAGGCCGCGGCGGGCGGCCCGGGCCGCCGACTCGGCGTCGAGCAGGTCGGGATCTGGACTGAAGCCACCGAAAACCCAGGCCCAGCCGTCGCCCACCAGTTCGCGGTTGATGTTTCGATCATCCACCCAGAGCGTGCCGAGCAGCCGCCCATGCTGATCACGGGCATCCCCCTCGACCCGCACGCGGCCGCCGCCGAGTTTCGCTCGCAGGGCGTTGCTTGCCTCCCGGCCGAACGGTTGACTGAGTTCCGGGCTGTCGATGCCCACGAGACGGATCTTCTGGGAGCGGTTCGTCTCGTCGATGCAAGTGATCGTGTCGCCGTCGTGCACGAATTCAACCCGCCACAGCGGCCGTCCTTGATGGTCGTGCAACTGGCACATCGGCACCGCCGCGACGATCGCAGAGACGATCGTTGCGACGAGTACGTACCAGCCTCGCATGCGGCGCGGCATACCAGGAGGCGGGGGAGGAATGCGAAGGGGTCGCACGGACGTGGCCTCGTGCCACTCAGGACTCGAACCGCTTGAGCGCCGCGATCGTCGCAAGAGCCCGGTCGGTGCCGCCGAGTTGGGAGACGATCTTCTTTGCAGCGATCAGGTCGTCGAACGAGATCATATCGGTGCGGCCGGTTGCCGACTTCCGCACGACGGCCGCTCCGATCGCTGCCTTGTCGCTGCCGTTCTTGCGGCGTTTGCGGGGCCGGAAGCCCATCCGCTTGAGCACCATGCTGACCTGAGGCGAGGAGACTTCAATGCCCTGTTTTTTGAGCGCGGCGATGATCGCTACGGGCCGTGGCTTCTCGCCCTTTTCCTTCATGACCTTGGCGAGCTTGCGGATTTCTTCCGACTTGTTGAGATCCTTGGCGGCTTTCTTTTCGGTCATCGGCTTCTTTGCGACCATCGGTTGTTACTACCCTTCGTAAGACTCTGCGGAAAAAACATGTCGCACGTGAATCCACGTGAATGGTTCAAGAATAGGACCGGAAGAGATCCATTACAAGAATTGACGGTGGGCCGTGCCTGGCGTGAATAAAATTCCGACCTGCCCCCTCAAGCAGCGTTCCTTCCAAAGAAGGATTCTGTGAGTGACGGGCCTGCGAGCAGCACCTCAACCGAGCGATTGGGTCACAGCTCTCTCGCACTTTTGGGGGAGGCGAGCGAGCCTCGAGCGGGTGGAGCGGATCTGGCGTGGGGAAGCACTCGCAAAAATGTACGAGAGCGATGCACCGCTCCAATTGCACAAGCCCGAAAGCCGCGCAAACCCCAACGAACCGCCGCGGGAAGGGTAGTGGGCGATATAGGACTCGAACCTATGACCCCTAGCTTGTCGAGCTAGTGCTCTAACCAACTGAGCTAATCGCCCGCGATCGTAACGCTACAGTGTTGCGCCCGATGGGCTGCCAGTCAAGCGGCCAACACTCTGGCCCGCGCCGGGAGGCCTTCCTTTCAACACTACGCCAGCCAGTCGGCGATCACGCGTCCATGCACGTCGGTGAGCCGGAAATCGCGGCCGCTGTGGCGGTAGGTGAGCTTTGTGTGGTCGAGGCCAAGCAGGTGAAGCATCGTCGCCTGCAGGTCGTGCACGTGCACCGGCTTCTCCACGGCCTTGAAGCCGAGTTCGTCGGTGGCCCCGTAGACCGTGCCCCCCTTCACGCCGCCGCCGGCCATCCAGACGGTGAAGCCGTGGTGGTTGTGGTCACGGCCTGAGGGTTCCTTGACGCCAGTGCCATCGCTCGGCAACTCGACTGTCGGCGTTCTGCCAAACTCACCACCCCAGAGTACGAGCGTCGACTCAAGCATGCCGAGACCGACAAGATCGTCGAGCAGGCCACCGATCGCCCGGTCACACTCTCCGGCCAGCCGGCGATGGTTCTTCTCAATGTGGTCATGGCTGTCCCACGGCTGTCCCTGGCCGTGCCAGATCTGTACGTACCGTACGCCCCGTTCGACGAGCCGCCGGGCGATCAGCATCTGACGTCCCTGCACGTCGTCACCATAGCGGTCGCGGACGTGTTTGGGTTCCTGCGACACGTCAAACGCCTCCGTCGCCTCCGACTGCATCCGCCAGGCCAGTTCCATCGAGGCGAGCCTTGCCTCCAACTGAGGATCGTGCTGCCGCGCTTCGAGGTGACGGCGGTCGAGTGCGGCGGTGAGATCGAGTTGTCGCCGCTGTGTGTCGCGGTCGAGCACCGGGTGGCGCACATATTCGACGAGGTCTTCGACGCGGGTTTTCTTCGTGTCGATGTAGGTGCCCTGAAAGGCCCCCGGGAGGAAGGCGCTTCGCCAGTTCTCCGTGTCCTTGATCGGATAGCCGCCCGGGCACATCGCGACGAACCCGGGGAGGTTTTGGTTTTCGGTGCCCAGGCCGTAGGTCACCCATGCGCCGGCCGACGGGCGAACGAGCCGCGCATCTCCGCAGTTCATCAGCATCAGCGACGGCTCGTGGTTGGGCACGTCGGCATGCATCGACCGCACGACAAGAAGCCGGTCAGCGTGACGGGACACATGCGGAAACAGGTCGCTGACCTCGAGCCCGCTCTCGCCATGGCGGGCGAAGGCAAACGGCGAGGGCAGGGCGGCGCCGGTTCGCCGTTCGGTGGCGAGCTTGTTGGGAATCTCCCGGCCGGCGTATTGCTCGAGCGCCACCTTGCGGTCGAACGTGTCGAGGTGGCTCGGGCCACCGTTGGCGAAGATGTGAATCACTGCGCGGGCGCGGGCCGGAAAATGCGGGGGACGCGCCGCCAGAGACGAGCCCACCGCAGTGCCGGCCGCAGTCGCCTCCGCGTGAAAGAGACTCGCCGCCCCGAGCCAACCGAGTCCCATGCCGGTGCGGGCGAGCGCCTCGCGACGGGTGAGCGGCAGTGCGTGATTATTCCAAGTCATATGGAAGCCTGTGTGTCGATCCTACCGCGCCGTCGGGACGGCAGTGCTGGCAACGGTTCAGGGCTGCCCATGCCCTGTCGCCGGACGTTCGCTCCGGCCATCCTGGCCTCCGCTCACTCGATGCTGACTGCGCTCCGGCATCCTGCCTGCGCTGGTCAGCAACGCCGGCTCTCAGGACATGGGCAGCCCCTCACGGATTCAGCGACGAAGCCGGTCAATAAAAAATTCCTCGGGGTGGGAAGTGTTAATCAACAAATTGAAACTCGGCCGTGGCGAGGACCGCGTGGGCTAACCGCTGCCACACGGCTGCAGGCTGCGCTTCGCCGGCGGACTCGCCGGCCAGCCAGTCCCTCACCTGCCGGCGTTCCTCCGGCGAGGGATCGCGGCCGAGCACCGCCCGCCACAGGGCGATGAGCCGCGTGTCGTCGTTGGACGAGTCGCCGATCTCGCGGTCGACACGGGCAGCGACCTGCCGCGCCGCCGCCACGACCAGGGGCGCGTTGAGGACCGCCAGCGACTGCTGCGGAACGGTCGTCCGTGAGCGGACATGCACGGCTGTGTCGGGATTGGCGATGTCGAACACGCGGAGCATTCCCGGCACGTCCTGTCGGTCGAGACGGCCGTAGATCGATCGCGTGTTCATCGCCTTCTCCGCCAAGGGATCGACACCCGGACCGCCGTGATGCTCGCGGTCGAGTGTGCCGGCGGCGACGAGCATGCTGTCCCGCCAGGACTCCCAGTCGAGTCTGCGGCGGTTGGCCCGGCCGAAGAGTCGGTTGTCGGGATCCTGTGCGGCGAGATCGTCGCGCATCCCGCTCGATTGCCGCCACGTGCGGCTGAGGACGATCTCGCGATGCAGCCAGCGGAGGCTCCATCGGCCTTCGTCGATGAACCGCCTGGCGAGATCCTCGAGCAATTGCGGATGTGAAGGCGACTCACCGCGTAGTCCGAGGTCGCTCGGCGTGTCCACGAGTCCCCGGCCCATGTGGTGCAGCCAGGCCCAGTTGACGATCATGCGTGCAGCGAGCGGATTACTGGGTGATACGATGGCCCGGGCCAGGTCGAGCCGTCCGCTCGATTCACGGGCCACGGGCGTTCCGCCGAGGAGCTTGGGCAGGCGGCGCTCCACATGCTCCCCAGGCCGGCGTGGATTGCCGCGGAGAAAGACAGGGCTGTCGACGGGATGGTCGGCGTCGAGCAGCGCCATCGCCCGCGGCGGGCCACCCGCCGCCTCTGCCTGATGCTTGGTGACCGCTTTCTTACGCTTGCGGAGTTCCGTCTGTTCGGAGCGGGTGGCCACCCGCATCGCCTCGGATCGCAGCACCACCAGCGGCGAGCCCTCCACGCCCAGAAGTCGGCGGAGTTCAACGAGCTCCGCAGGGTCCTCCGTCTTGGCGGCGGGCCCGCCGCCGCACTCAGGGACCACACGGGCCACCAGCCTTCCATACATTTCCGCGAGCATGCGGAGCGATGTTGGCTTCGTCGACGCGATCTCCTGCAGGACGAGCGGATTGATGCCGGGTCGATCACGCGGTGCGGGCTGTTGGCTTGAGTCGGCGATGAGCGCATCCACAGCCGGACCGATCCCAGCGTCGGGCTTGCCGCGGGCCACGGCCCAGGCACCGAGAATCGGATGCTCCGGATCGGCCTTGTCGAGCAGCCGCTGGAGCCGATCCAGCAGCAACTGTTCCATGTCGTAACCATCGGCCAGCCTCGGCGGGCGATTGTCGGCGGCACGCGTGCTCGGGCGGGCAATCTCCATAAAGTAATCGGCGGCATGGGCCGACGCCTCTCGGACCGCCCGTGC
>JBIIMX010000171.1:0-6918 GCA_044337765.1 Pirellulales bacterium
GACCACGCGCTCGATCCACGCCGGCAATCCCCCGACGGCCGGCAGTGGCCGATCGAGATCGGAAAACTCAAGGTGCGTGTGGGCGTTGACGAGCCCGGGCAGAATGATCACATCGCCAAGATCGCGGACCGGGCCGGGAGGCCTCCGGTTGCCGAGCGCGACCACCCTGCCCCGCACGATCTGCACCCAGCCGTTGTCGATAGGTTCGCTGCCGACCGGCACCACATGCCTCGCCTGCAGCGTGAACGGCAGGGAGCGAGAACTGGGTTTGTTCACGGCGTCGCCGCAAGGACCGGCAGTTGCAAGCCCTGGGCTTTCTCCAGCGACGCATCGGCCGCCGACGGAGCGTCGTCTTCATCGAACAGTTCATAGAAGACATTCCGCCGTCGCGGGATCCAGCCCAGGTCGGCGATGGCAGACCGCATCTGCTCAAGCGTGAGATGGTGGACGGTGCCCGCGGCACTCACCACGTTTTCCTCGAGCATCAGGCTGCCCATGTCGTTGGCACCAAAAAGTAACGCAAGTTGGCCGATCTCCCGCCCCTGCGTCACCCAACTCGACTGGATGTTCGGCACATTGTCGAGATAGAGCCGCGCCACGGCTTGGGTTTTCAGGTATTCGAAGGGGCCCGTCGGCGGAATCTCAGACATCTCCGTGTTTTCAGGCTGAAAAGACCAGCAGATGAAGGCTGTGAGGCCGCCTGTCTCGTCCTGCAGTTGTCGTAGACGGTCAAGGTGCTCGATCCGCTCGGGCAGGGTTTCAATGTGACCGAACATCATCGTGGCAGTGCTGCGGCCGCCGAGTTCGTGCCACTGCCGATGCACTTCCAGCCAATCGTCGGTGAGCACTTTCCCTCGCGTCATCGCCTGCCGAACGCGATCGACGAGAATCTCCCCGCCCCCACCCGGCAGCGAACCGAGCCCGGCGCGGGCCAGCCGTTCGAGCACCTCCCGCAGCGGCCTCTTCGACACCTTCGTGAAATGGTAGATCTCCGGGGGCGAGAAGCCGTGAACGTTCACCTGGGGAAAGCGCGCCTTGATGTCGTGGAGCAGTTCTTCGTACCACTCGAGCGTCAGGGTCGGATGGAGCCCACCTTGCATGAGGATCTGGTCGCCACCGACCGCCACCATCTCCTCGATCTTCGCGAGGAGAGTCTCCCTATCGAGAACGTAGCCCTCGGGATGCTTCGGTCCCCTGTAGAAAGCGCAAAAATCGCAGACAGCCGTGCAGACGTTCGTGTAGTTGATGTTCCGGTCGATGTTGTATGTTCGAAATGGCTCGGGATGGAGTCGCCGCGTCACGGCATCTGCCGCCCGACCAATTGCCGCCAAATCCCGCGACTCGAGCAACAGAACGGCGTCAGCAGGGTCAAGCCTGCGGCCCGCTACGGTGTCGTCGAGGATGCGTTGAATCGATGATGGCATGGTGTTTCACCACGGATGTTTCGTAGCTGAGACTTGCCCGAATCATACCCCGGATGGCAAAGCCGTCGCGACATCGAAGTCTGACGGTGCCAAGGAGAGGGTCTCTGCATGCCGATAAAACCGCACCAAAGCCGCCCTCTCCCGCGGGCCTAATTCGTAGTGCAAGTTGTCGCGGAGGTAGCTGAGGCATTGCGGCACGGTCAGGCCGTGCGAGGAAGCCTCGGCCGCTGCGATCGACGCCAAGTTGAGCCGCCCCGCATCGCGGGCCGAGGCGAGAAGCGGTTCGAGGAGCGGCACATCGATGCCTGGACGCGCCGCCCAGACCGCAAAGACAAACGGCAGTCCCGTCCATCGACACCATTCGTCTCCAAGATCCCAGATCAGCTGAAACGAACCTCGCTGCGAACCGATCGCCCGATCCCCGATCAGCAGCACGGCGTCCGCCGATGTGTCGGCAAGTCCGGCGCCGATCGGCAGCAGTTCGATCTCTGGCGAGACGCCGTATCGCTCTGCGAGCAGGATCCGTGCCAGCGTGGCGCTCGTCCGCGACCCTTCGTCTACCGCCAGCCTGACGACCCTGCCCGGCTGCGTGCGAAAGAACAGCTTGACGCTCATCACCGGCCCACGGCACCCGATGCATGCGTTGGAAACGACCCGATACTCCGACCCGCGAAAGAGTTCGATCGAAGGGATCAGGGCCACATCCAGCAGCCCCGCCGAAAGTCGGTCGGCCAACCTGCTGGGAAGATCGTAGGACACGTCGATCCCCCGGGCGGCGAGGCCATACACCAACGGTTTGGTGTTGAGGTACTGGACGGCCCCAATCCGGGGGGAAGAGCCGTGGAGAAAGGATTGCTGGGCGAGTCGGTTGACCATGAGTTTCACTCCGCCTTGGAAACCGTGGCAGACGGGAAACTCTAACCGCCGACCCCGCCGCGGCTTAAGGCTCGAGCCGGCGGAAGGCCCGTAGGCCCAGTTCCAGAGGCACAAACGCGGCAAGAACCCCCAAAACTCCGATGGCCAACAGGCTCGCGGCCGTTCCCTGCGGCCCACTTGCCCAACCGAGGAAGCCCACCGGGGGGGGGCCGCCGCCGGTAAATGCGCGGGTTAGCATGGCCAGGTGCGTGGGCGCCGCCGCGATCAAGACCACCGCCATGATGAACAGCGAACTGAGCACTAAGCAGAGCGTGCCGCCAAAGCCGGCGGCGATCTTCGCGGGGGAGGACTCCCGTAGGTCGGGCATCCTGGCCCCCAGCCCTACCGCAATGCCCGACAGTCCGAGGCAGAGCACCACGCAGCAGATTTCATGGATGTAGAGCAGCGACTTTGGAATACCCAGCATGGTGTCGCTGAGCCACAAAAGCCCGCAGCAAGGCAGGATTCCACCAAGAAACGAAAACAGGAATTTCGACCAGACGATCTGATCCCGATGCACCGGCAGGAGGCCGAGAATCCAAAACCGTCGCCCCTCCAGACTGATCATCGGGTAGACGAATCGCGTCGTGAATGTCGAAAGAATGAGTCCTGCGACGGCGAGGTTCAGAAAGCTGATTATCGAAGCGTAGGTCAGGTTGTAGTTAAAAGACCGCAGATTGAAAAAATAGAGGCCCAGCAGCCCGAAGAAGATGACGAACTGCGACCACTGGGAGATGTCACGACGAAACAGACGCAAATCCTTGACCAGTAACAGCCGGAGCGGCCGGCCGCGGGCTGTACCCGCCGCCGACAGGGCCTCATCGGCCCAGGCGATCCGTCGCCGCCGACGGGCCGGCACTTCGCCCACCAGTTGGCTGAACCCCTGCCGATAGCACGAACGGGCGAGCCAACGTGCCAACAGTTGCAGCAGCATCCCGTTCGAAACCAACACGGCCAGAAATTTCACCGCCTCGCTGAGCGTCGCTAGACGGGTCTCCGGCCGCTCGCTGTTTCGCGCTGCCTCAATCAATCCGCTCGAGAGCCACCAGCTGGGTAGAAACTTCTGCTCGGCGATTGCCAGCCGGGCAACGACCTGTTCGAACCATTGCGTGGATCCCGCGGCGACAGGACCCGAGCCGAGCAAGGACCAGCCGAGCCAGGCCGCCCCCGCGCAGGTAACTGCGCCGAGAATCGTCAGCGCGTGCAGCCGCAGGCTCCCCAGCCAGGCGACCGCCGCCATGCAGCAAATTGCACCGATCGTCGCGGGAATCACAACGAACGCCACCATGAACGGAAGCAGCAGGATGTAGTAGGTCCATGGAGCCCCTCGCACAACACCGTACGCGACGAGCATCGGGCTGCCGAGCAGGATGAATCCCCAGCTCGAAAACCAAATCGACTCATGGAACTTGTGCGAAAAAATTGCCTCCGACCGCACCGGCAGCGTGAGCAGCAGCCTCGCCTCGGGGGAGCAATACATGCTGCCGTACAAGAGGATTGCGGAGGAAAAGACGAGCATCACCATCAGCGACGAGAAAAACGCATTGAACAACAGCGAGATCACCTCGGCATGAATCGAGTCGAGAAACAGAAATCCTTCGAGAAACAAGCCGTACAGCGATCCCCAGAACACCGTGCTGAGCAGAACGACCACCGCCAGCCGCAGCCGCGCTCCCACCAGCATCGACCAGAGCGTCTCCCAGGCGATCGTGCCGCGGAGCCGGGAAAAAACCCGCGACTCCACGTCGACCGGTATGAGGCGACAGGCCTCGCTCTGCGAAGAACGGCTGCTCATGCCCCACCCTGCGGTGCTCCGTCCGGCGATGCAGGCCGGGCGGTGGTGAGTTCCAGATAGAGATGCTCGAGACTCGTCGATTCCACGGCCACGTGGTCGCGAAGTTCCGCCACAGTACCGAGAAACCGCAACTGCCCCCGCACCATGATGCCGACCCGATCCGCCATCTCCTCGGCCATCGCGAGCGTGTGCGTCGACATGAAGACCGTCATCCCCTCCTGGGTGCGTGTCTTCAGGAGATCCTTGACGATCCTGACGCTTCGCGGATCGAGCCCCACCATCGGTTCGTCGAGCACGAGAACATCCGGATCATGGAGCAAGGCCGCGGCAAAGACGAGCCGTTGCTTCATGCCGAGCGAGTAGCTTTCCGCAAGATCGTCGGCAAATTCCGCGAGTTCAAAATGCTCGATCTCCCGGCCGATCTTCTGCGTGGCGATGTGACGCGGCATGCCGAACATGTCTGCGATGAACCAGAGAAATTCCCGCCCTGTGAGCTTGTCGTAGAGCGTCGGCTCGTCGGGCACGTAGCCCGTGTGCAGGTGCGCGCTCCGCGCATCCTTCGCCAGATCGTGCCCACAGATTCGCACAGCCCCCCGTGAGGGGCGCAACAGCCCCACCAGCATCTTGATCGTCGTCGTTTTGCCAGCCCCGTTGGGGCCGAGGAGCGCGAAAAGTTCTCCTCGGGGAATCGATAGAGTCAGGTCTGTGACCGCGGGCTTTGGTCCATAGGTGCGGGTGACGTGGTCGAACTCGATCATGGTGTCTCCTGCTTGGACTCATCGACCGACCTGCCATGACCGGGTGGATCCAAGGGAGAGGCCGGCTCGCCTTCGGACATCGGCATGCTCGCGACGAGATCGGCCGCAGCCGCGTCCGAACGACGCACGAAGACCAGCTTGGCGCCGAGCATCAGCGACTCCTGCTTCAGAACCCTCCCGCTGCGATCGACCCAGAGCCGGCACCGCGGTTCGCTGTGCTTGGCCGGATCGTCGCTGTAGTGGACAAGATCACACCGCACCAGTTTGTCGTCCCAAAACAAAGACTCTTCGCCCGCCACCTTGGCGTGGAGAATCTGGATCGGAGCCTGCCCGGGACGCAGCGGACTGTAGACTGGTACGGTCCACTGCCGGTTCCTGTAGAGGCCGGGGAGCGTGGCCTGGGGTGAAAGTTCGTCGCCGATGGTGATGTGTCGCGGCAGATGCCGCGAGACGCTGTAATTCATGCCGTGTGCCCGAACATCGACCGTCACCTCGCCATCTGCAATCCGGCCATTGAGAAAAACCCGGTCTGCCGTCGCGGGAAGATGCACGACCGAGCTGAACGACTTCAGATTTCCCAGGCTATCGATCGACAGGTGGCCCCGGGCATCGAGGGCGTACGACGCCCCAGGATCGAATGAATGACGCAGGAACATCTTGGTCCACGCGGGCAGCACCTCTTCGATGGGGAGGCGATCGAAATGAAGAAGGCTTTGCACCTCCATCTCCCCCTCTTCCGTGCGTTCCGATTGGCTCATGGCCCAGCCGAGCGGCTGGTCGTTCCAGAGCACCGACCAAGCCACTGGAACGAGGCGATTTTCCGCCGTGTAGAGGGCTTGATAGCCCGGCGGCGATCCGGGCGACAGCGACGGCAGGATCTTCTCGACCAGAAGCCAGCCGCTGGTGACACACCAGAAGAGAATGACCAGCGGAATCAGCAAAGGGCGATGCAGCATGGCGCATACCAACGCGGCGAATCGGAGAAAAAGCCCGTAAAAAATGGGTGACTAGGTCCCCGCCCAACCTTGAACGGCGGGGACCTGCAAAGGTTGCGTCATGTCACCTACAATCAATCGTAGCAGTCGCCGAAGAATCAAAAAATCGGCAGTTCAGTTCTTGCAGGATTCTCATCTTTCCCGGAATTGCCGAAGCGTGGCTGCGAACTTAAAATATGCTCCCGATCAAAGGGTGCTCTGTGGTCGAGACACCTCATAGACCATTCTGCCGCCACCCATTCGCCGTGGGGGAAATCTGATGGAACATCAGCACGATCACAACACACAGCAGCCCGTTGCCGAGCCGCCTCTGGAGAGAGCCGACAACCCTGTCTGCTACCACCAAAATTGCCCAGTGTGCGGCCGCAACCTCCGGATCCGCGTCATGCTGCTGGGCCGACGTGTCTATTGTCAGCACTGCGGCGGTGGCTTCATCGCCACCGATGCCTGCACGGCCTCTCCGACCCTCCCCGAGCCGCACCGGCCCCAATCGGACATTGTGGACGAACTGATCGAACGGGCCGCCGTGATGCTCGCTCTCACGCCGGATCAGGACGGCGGGTGATGTCCGCCAGGCGATCCCAGTAGTCTGGAAACGTCTTTCCCACGCACGCCGGATCGGACACCAAGACACCCGGCACCCTCAGCCCGATCAGGGCCAGGCTCATCGCCATGCGGTGATCGTCGTATGTCTTTACGGTGGCGCCATGCAGCCCGGCAGGCACCGCACCTGCGGCCTGCGATCCAATACCCCCGGCCGGCACAATCGTCAGTCCATCGGCCCGCTCCACCACCGTGCAGCCAAGCCGCCGCAATTCGCAGGCGAGGTCGCCGATACGGTCGGTCTCCTTGTCGCGGATGTGGGCGACGTTCCGGATCGTGGTCGGCCCTTCTGCAAAAGCGGCCACCGCCGCAAGTGTCGGCACGGTGTCGCTGATCGCGTTCATGTCGATGTCGATGCCGTGGATCGCGCGGCCCGTCACGGTGATCGACTCCTCAGGCCCGTTGTTCCATGAGACCGTGCATCCCAT
>JBIIMX010000369.1:0-3894 GCA_044337765.1 Pirellulales bacterium
GAGGATGATCGCGGAATTGAGATTGAGCATGTAGCGGCGCTTCTTCTTTTTGACCGGCTTGGCCACCTGCACGACCGCCGCCACCGCCTCCTCGCCCGATCCGTGGGGCACGCTGTAGCGCTCCGAGCAGCCGACCGACCGCACGAGCCAGGGGATGACCACGATCAGGAGCAGATGGCCCGAGAGGCTCGAGAGCCAGCTCTTGCGGAAGAGCGGATCGCCGCCGCCGGTGCGGACGTTTTCGATGATCCGGTCGCCGGCCGCGGGCGACGTGTCTGCGGCGACGCTCTGCCCCGCATAGAGGGCCAGCGTCGAGGCTCGCCAGGTCATCACGTGGCCGACGATCGCCATCACGAGCGGCAGGAACGCGACCGCGGAGACATTCCACCAGAGCGTGAAGAGCGTGACCGCGTCCTGGGGCAGTTCGTCGATCGTGAGCTTGTGCTGGCCGATCACGCCGACCGTCCGCGCGACGAGCAGCAGGTAAGCGGCGACGCCCACGTAGGCGGCGACGAATCCCAGCCGCACGATCCGCAGCGCCAGCCGCCCGGGCAGGAAGGCCGCCAGTCCGCCGAGCGCGGCCACTGCCGCGGCGCCGGCCACGACCAACGCCACGCCCGTGAAAAACAGCCCCACGCCGTCTGCCTCGAACGGTCCGACGAAGTTCGGCTGTCGGGCCAGGATCGAGGCGAGTGTGGGAGGCAGCCGCCAGGCAACGAGCGCCCCGATCGCGGCCAGCGCGAAGAGCGGCGTGGCGAGTGCCAGGCGTGCCAGGAGTGGGGAGGCGGATTTCAACGAAGCGTCAGTCGCGAGGAGTCGGAAGGTGCGTTCGGGATGGGGCAGGGGGGCGGGATGTCACTGTGGGTTCGTGTCTTCGATGCTCAGGCCCAGGTCGTCGGGGGCGCTGGGGATCTCACCAGGCTTGGCGACCTCGGTCGTGGCCTTCTCGACCGGCGATTTCTCGGCGTCGGGCTTCGCCGGCGCGGCGGCCGTCGCTTCCGCGGCGGGGGCCGACTGGGCCGGCGTCGCAGCCGTTGCGGCCGGCGCGGCGGTCGTGGCCTTCGCGGCGGCGATCGCCGCCTCCTTGCGGGCCTTGGCGCCCTCGGGATCGAGCAGGTCGCGGATGTTGCCGATCGAAAAGCCGCCGATCACGATCGCGTGGATCAAAAATGCCAGCAGAAACCAGCGCAGGAGATGGCTCTGCGAGAAGGTCGCGACGAGCGAGTCGGGGGAGAGCCGGTCGATTCTGGTCTCGGCCGGGGTGGATTCAGCCTGGGCACTCATGATTCTGGTCCTTGCTGCGTGATGGAAACGTGCCGAACGGAAACGGGGTTGGATACTGGTTGGAATGTCGAGGGCTACCGGCCGCCCGGCGACGGGCCCTTCGCCTCGCCGACGGCGGCGATCACGCCGCCCGCCTTCGAGATGGCCGCCAGGACGGGTTCGAACACCTGCTTGTCGACCCCCTTGTCGCACCGGAACACGACGATCCGGTCCTTCGGGTCCTTCTTGCCGACGAGGAATCCGGCGACGCCGGCCTCGATCACGTCGGCCGATCCCACGGGCCGACCGTTGAAGAACATGCCGCCGTCGCCGTCGATCGACACCGACACGTTCTGGTTCTCGAGCTGGGCCAGTTCCGCCGCCGACGGCGGGGCGATGTTGCGGGTGTCGTCCTTCGCGAAGTTGCTCGTGAGGATGAAGAAGATCGTGAGCAGGAAGGCGATGTCGCCCATGCTGGCCAGCGGCACCAGCGGCGGCACGCGGCGTGTCTTGTGGAGTTTCATGGCTGCCCGACCTCCCGGTCAGTCCTCCTCCACGATGGCGACCACGCCGCCGGCGGCGCTGATGGCGGCCAGCGTCTCGTAATAGGTCTGGTAGTCGACCTTTCCGGCAGCCTCCAGGAGCACGACCTTCTCCTCGCCCTGCTTGCTTGCGAGCTGCAGGTCGAGGAGCCGGTCCTTGAGCGTGGCGGCCGACACCTCCTGCTCGTTGAACAGGAGCTTGCCGTTGCCCAGCTGCACGCTCGGCGTTTTCGCGTCGGTCTTGGCAGCCTGCTTGTCGGAGGCGTTGGCCGACGGCAACTCGGCGGTGAAGCCCGAGAGCTTGCTCAGCGTGGTCGTGAGGATGAAGAAGATGATGAGCAGGAACGCGATGTCCGACACCGAATCGGTGGGGATTTCGAGATCCTTCTTTTCCTTCCGCTTGGCCAATGCCATGGCACGTCTCCCGGGTGTGGGCCTGGGTCAGGTGCCGGGGGCGGGTTGGATGGCTGGTGCCGCGGCCGCCGGCCTGGCGGTGGCGGGCTGGGCCGCGGCCGCAGGTCGCGGCTGGGCGGGCGTGCCCTGCCGGATCGTGATGAAGTCGAGCAGTTCCGAGGCCGACTCGACCATCTCCGACTCGATCGCGCCGGCCCGGGCCGTGAAGTAGTGGTAGGGCACGACGGCGATGAGCGAGATGATCAGGCCGGCCGCGGTCGTGATGAGGGCCTCCGAGATGCCGGCCGACACCGTCTCGTTCGACACGCCGCCGACGGCCATGCCCGCGAACGCGCTGATCATGCCCGTCACCGTGCCGAGCATTCCCAGGAGCGGTGCCGAACCGGCGATGAACGACAGCACGCCGAGCCGCTTGTTGATGGCGCCCGTCGCCACCTGCGAGTAGTTTTCCATCGCGTCTTCCACGAGCGCGCGGCAGGTCTCGGGCCGACCGGCCGTGACGCCGCGGAATTTCGCGTAGGCCTGCAGGCCGGCCAGCATCACGGCCGAGACGGGGCCGGGCGTGTTGGAGCAGAGCACCGCCGCCTCGTTCACCTTGCCGGCGGTGAGGAGTTCGAGCACCTTCGACCGCAGCGAACGGGTGTCGACCTTGTCGTTCTTCGAGAAGGCGATCCAGCGGTCGAGTGCCACGGCCAGCGCGAGCACGCTTTCGAGCATGAGCGGCAGCATCATCGAGCCGCCCTTGATGATTGTTTCAAGCATGGGCCGTATCTCCTTGAAGGGCGTTGTCGTTGGCCCTGTCATGGGCCAGATCGAGCAGTGAACGGGCAAGCAGCGGGTCGAACTGCAGGGACGGGAAGGGGGGGCCGGAGGTGACCGGCGGAAACGCCAGTTCCCCGGTGACGTGGTTGTAGACCGCCCGGCCGAGGGCGGACGCGGGCACGACCCGCACCAGCGGCCGCGGCCCCGAGGCCACGAGCGCGAAGCGGTCGCCGAGGACGGCCGCGAACAGCGGAGCCCGCCGGAACCAGCGACCGGTGTCGACGAGCGTGTTCGAACGGGCAGCCCAGCGGACCGGCAGGTCGGCGGCGGCCGGTGCATGGGACCGCAGGGTCTTCTGCACGTCGCCGGGCAGCGCCGGGGAGAGGGTGGCGGTCATTTGCCTTCCTTCTCCATGGCCGCCTCCGCCTGCACCATCGCTTCTTCGGTGAGGCGACCGCGGGCGAACTTGGCCCACTTGCTCTCGGGGTAATCCCAGGTGAGCTTCTTGAAGGCCCGGTAGGCGTTCTTCATGTCCTGTTTCTGCAGGCAGACGTCGCCCGCCCAATACATCGCCTCGGCCGCGAGGTCTTTGTCGGTCTTCGTGTCCTTGTAGATCGCCTCGAAGACGTCGAGCGAGCGGGAGAAGTCCTTCGCCCGCAGGTAGCACTGGGCGGAGAGCATTTTCGTCTTGGCCGCCAGCGCGTGCTGCGGGAACCGCTCGCCGAGCCGGCCGAAGACCTGCGCGGCCGTGGTGAACATCTCGCGGCCCTTGATCGCGACCTTCTCCTTCTCGACCGGGTCGGTTTGGCCCGACGCGGCGTCGTCGAACTCCTTGCCCTTGGCGAGGAAATATTGGCCGAGCCTGGCGATCGTCTCCGCCACCAGTTCGTTGTCGGGATAGCGGTAGGAGAGC
>JBIIMX010000008.1:0-23809 GCA_044337765.1 Pirellulales bacterium
CATCAGGCCGAGGCCCAGTTGGCCGCATTTGAGAAACTTGCCGCCGAAGGCGTGGTCGTCGCTCCGGTCTGGAACAAGTCGAACCGCGAGCACAGCTTCATCGGCAGCGAGCCGGCGAGCGTGCGGGAGGCCGCCGCGGCTGCCGTGGCGGCACGACGCTGGCCCCACCCCTGGTTCGTCGACGCCGACCACATCCGGCTCGAGACGGTCGACCGCTTTCTCGATTCGAGCGACTTTTTCACGATCGACGTCGCTGACAGTATCGGCAGGCCGGCGAGTGACGCCGACGTTGCGGCCTTCGTGGCCCGGCACGGGGAACTGGCTGGGAGGCTCGAGGTTCCCGGCTGTCACGAGCCGATCCAGCTCGACACGACGCGCCTCGGGGCGATCGCCCGAGAGTATCTGCTCGCCTGCCGTGAGGCCGGGCAGATCTACCGTCACATCCATGGGAAACGATGCGGCCGTCCATTTGTCACCGAAGTGAGCATGGACGAGACCGATCTCCCGCAGACGCCGCCGCAGCTGCTCGTGATCCTGGCGCTCTTGGCCGATGAGGCGATTCCTCTGGAGACGATCGCTCCCAAATTCACCGGCCGGTTCAACAAGGGCGTGGATTATGTCGGCAACATCGCTCAGTTCGAGCGGGAGTTCGCCGACGACATCGCGGTATTGGCCTTCGCGGCGGACCGCTACGGTCTGCCCACGACCCTCAAGCTGTCGGTGCACTCGGGCAGCGACAAGTTTTCCCTCTACCCCGTCATCCGTCGGGTGCTCGGCCGGACGGCCGCCGGAGTGCACATCAAGACGGCGGGAACGACCTGGCTCGAGGAACTGATCGGCTTGGCGGAGGCCGGTGGCGACGGCCTCGGGCTGACCCGGCAGATCTATGCCTACGCCCTCGACCACGTCGATGAACTCTGCGGGCCGTATGCGACCGTGATCGACATCGACCCTGCGCGGCTGCCGTCGGCGGCCGAGGTGCAAGGCTGGAGCGGGTCTCGGCTCGCCGCCGCCATCCGCCACGTGCCGACCAATCCCGAATTCAACGCCCACGTTCGGCAGCTCTTGCATGTGTCGTTCAAGGTGGCTGCAAAGCAGGGGTCGCGGTACATCGACCTGCTCGAAGACAACCGGGACATCGTGGCCCGGCAGGTGACGGAGAATCTTTTCGACCGGCACCTTCGTCCGCTCTTTCTGGGCTCATAGACCGCGTGCCGGAGGCGGGGCAAGAACCGATGAAATCTGCGATCACGATCTGCCTGGTGCCCGAGGCGCGACAGGGGCCGTTTGTGTGGCACACGACCGCTGCGGGGGATGGCCTCGCGGCCGCCTGTCGCACCGCGGCCGAACTTGGCTTCGACGCCGTGGAGATTTTCCCCGAATCGGCCGAGGCTTTCCCCCTGGCGGAGATCCGGCGGCAACTCGCCGAGCACGGACTCGGTCTGGCGGCCGTCGGAACCGGTGCCGGCTGGGTGAAGCAAAAGCTGCACCTCTGTCACGGAGACCCTGCCGTGCGGCAAGCGGCACGGGAGTTTGTCGCTGCGATCATCGACGCCGCCGCCCAGTGCGGGGCTCCGGCGATCATCGGCTCGATGCAGGGCAGGTGCGAGATGGAGATGTCCCGGGAGGAGGCCGTCGAACACCTCGGCCGGGCGCTCCACATGCTCGAAGCCCGGGCCGCCGACCAGGGCCAGGTGCTGCTCTACGAACCGCTCAACCGCTACGAGACGAACCTGTTCAACCGGCAGGGGGAAGCCGCTGCATGGCTCGAATCGCAGGAGCTCGCCCGCGTGCAACTGCTCTGCGACCTCTTTCACATGAACATCGAGGAGGCTGACGTCGCCGCCGCCCTCGTGACCGCGGGCCACAAGGTGGGGCACGTGCACTGGGCCGATTCAAACCGTCAGGCGATGGGCTTGGGCCATACGCTTCCCGGCCCGATCGTTGCCGCCCTCCGCGCGATACGGTACGACGGCTTCGTGTCGGCGGAGGTGTTTCCGCTGCCCTCGGCCTTGGATGCTGCCCGACAGACAATCGCGAGCCTTCGTCCCCACCTCCGGGTCGTCGAACCGCCAAGTCGCCGTTGAAGGAGAAGAATAAAAATGCTGAACACCCCCCTGCTCCACCCCGACATTCTCCGCGTTCTCGCCCGGGCCGGCCACCACTCGAAGGTGCTGATTGCCGACGGCAACTATCCCGCCGCCAACAAGCGCGGGCCCCGGGCCGAGCTCGTTTCGCTGCAGCTCATGCCGGGCGTGCCGACGGTTGCCCAGGTGCTCGAGGCGATCCTCGGCACGGTGCAGATCGACGAGGTGCACACGATGGGCGTCGACCGCACCGACTCGTATGCCGCCGCGACGCCGGGCGATCCCCCGGTGTGGGACGAGTATCGCCGGATTCTGGCCGCATCCAAGAGCGCCTGCACGCTCCAGCCGATCGTGAAGTGGGATTTTTACGAGGCGGTCGCGTCGGCCGACCATGTGCTGACGATTCAGACCGCCGATCGGCAGCCGTGGGCCAATCTGTTGTTGTCCGTTGGCTGCCGCACCTTTCCATGAGGCATGTACGCATGCCGCTCCAGCGAAGCAGGTGAACACTTGAAAACACGTCTCTTGGGCGGCACCGGTCTCGAGGTTCCGGTCCTCGCATTCGGTGCCTCGTCGCTGGGGCAGGAGTTTCGCATCGTCACGCTCGACGAGGCGATGGAGAGCGTGCGGGCGGCGCTGGACTGCGGCATGAACCTGATCGACACGAGCCCGTTCTACGGCCGGGGCATGAGTGAGGTGCTGCTCGGCGTGGCCCTGCGGACCATACCGCGGAGCCACTACCTGCTGTGTACGAAGCTCGGCCGCTACGACCTGCAGCACTTCGACTTTTCGGCGCGGCGGGTTGAGGAGAGCATCGACGTGTCGCTGCACAGGCTCGGCACCGACCACCTCGACATCATCCTGTGTCACGACATCGAGTTCGTGCCGATGCAGAGAATCGTCGATGAAACGCTGCCCGCCCTGCGGAAGATCCAGCAGGCGGGCAAGGTGCGGTGCATCGGGTTCAGCGGCTACCCCCAGAAGATCTTCCGGTTCATCTGCGAACAGGCGAACGTCGATTGCGTGCTCAACTACAACCAGTACACCCTGCAGAATACCCGCTTTGCCGACGAGACGGTCCCCTACCTGAAGGCGGCGGGCATCGGTGTCATGAATGCCGGTCCGTTCAGTGCCCGCCTCCTGACGGATGCGCCGCTGCCGGCGTGGCTCAAAGAGCCGGAGGAGGTATTGGCGGCGGCTCGCCGGGCAGCGGATCTCTGCCGGGCCCGCGGTACGCCGATCGCGAAACTGGCGCTGCAGTTCGCACTCGCCAATCCCGACATCGCCACCACGGTGGCCGGCAGCGCCAATCCGAAGAATATCCGTGACTGGGCCACGTGGGCCGCCGAACCGCTCGATACAGGCCTGCTCGCCGAGGTGCAGGAGATCTTCGCCCCTGTGAAAAATATCGGACACACCGAAGGGCTTCCCGAGAACAACTGACCGAACCCAAAACGTGTCACACAGCTATTGGTTTTTGTGGCGGCATGTTTTTGAAAGTGCCAGGTCGACACGGGCATTCCTCACGACCCCAAGCAGGCGAGAAGCGTCATGCACATCGACTCCCACCAGCACTTCTGGAGCTACTCGCCCGCGGCGTATCCCTGGATCGGGGCCGGCATGGAGCAGCTGGCACGCGACTACCTGCCACAGGATCTCGAGGCCGTGTCCGCGGCGGCTGGCATTGGCGGCACAGTTGCGGTGCAGGCCCGGCAGAGCCACGAAGAGACCCGTTGGCTGCTCGATCTGGCCGAACGGCATCCGCTCATCCGTGGCGTCGTGGGCTGGGTCGACCTGCGGAGTCGGACTGTCGCGGAGCAGCTGCGGGAGTTCGCTGGCCGGAAAGCTTTTGTGGGCGTGCGTCACGTCGTTCAGGATGAGCCGGATCCAAGATTTCTGCTCGGAGAGGAATTCGTCCACGGCCTGCGGCAGCTCGCCCCGCGGAACCTCACCTACGACCTGCTGCTCCATCCGTCGCAGTTGGCCGCGGCCGTGGAACTGGTGGCGCAACTGCCCGAGCAGCCGTTCGTGCTCGACCATCTGGCCAAACCGCAGATCGCCAGGTGGACCCGGCCCGGCGATCTTGCATCCTGGCGGCGGGATATCGTGGCGTTGGCACGATACGAAACCGTCTGTTGCAAACTCTCTGGGCTTGTGACGGAGGCAGTCTGGCGACAGTGGCATTCGGACGACTTCACGCCGTACCTGGACATCGCCTTGGACGCGTTCGGTCCGGGACGGCTCATGTTCGGCAGCGACTGGCCGGTCTGCCTGCTTGCCGCCGACTATGGCGAGGTGGCAGGCATCGTCAGCATGTTTTCCGGAACGCTTTCGGCTGGCGAACAGGCGGCGATCTGGGGAGGCACGGCCATGCGGTTCTATGGACTCGACAAGGAGTGAGGCGGATGCAGGCATTATTGCTCGAGCAGGCGAAAGCGTTCCGATATGTCGAGATTCCGGAGCCGGACGCACCGCCGGCCGGCGAGGCGGTGGTCCGCGTGCATGCGGTCGGCATCTGCGGCACCGACTACGGCGGCTACCTCGGCAAGATGCCTTTCTTCAGCTATCCGCGGATTCCGGGGCACGAACTCGGCGTCGAGGTGGTCGCCGTCGGTCCCGGGGTCACGAATGTCAAGCCTGGCGACCGCTGCTGCGTGGAGCCATACATCAACTGCCAGCACTGTTCTTCGTGTCGGCGTGGGCTCACGAATTGCTGCGAACACCATCAGACGCTCGGCGTGCACCGTGACGGTGGCCTGCGGCCGCTCTTCACCGTGCCGGCCCGAAAGCTCCATGTCTCGCCAAAGCTCTCCCACCCTCAGAATGCACTCGTGGAGACGCTCGCCATCGGCTGCCATGCGATCGACCGTGGCGGACCGCGATCCGGTGAGACGGTCCTGGTCATCGGTGCCGGCCCGATCGGCCTGTCGGCAGTCGAGTTTGCGAAGCTCTCGGGAGCGCGGGTGATGGTGATGGACATGGTCGAGAGCCGGCTGGCGTTTGTTCGCGAGCGGATGGGGGTAGCGGACGTGATCGTTGGCACGGGAGACTCGGCCGACGAGCGGCAGATCGCGGGGCTGACGGATGGACGCCTCTGCGACGTCGTCGTCGATGCGACCGGCAGTGCTGCAAGCATGGCCAGGGCGCTCACGTTTTGCAGTTTCGGGGGCAGGCTGGTCTACGTGGGGATCACGCAGAGCGACCTCGTGTTTCCGCATGCACCAGTGCTGCACCGCCGGGAACTCACGCTGCTCGCCAGTCGCAATGCCCCTTCCCGGGATTTTTCCCGCATCATCGGGCTGATCGAGGCGGGAACGATCGACACGGGGCCGTGGATCACCCACAAAGTGCCGTTCGCTGAAACGATACGCCAGTTCCCGCACCTGATCGATCCGTCCAGCGGAGTGATCAAGGCGGTCGTCGAGATTCAAGAGTGACGATCGTCACGTCGGTGACCTCGAGCTTGGCGAAGCAGTTGCTCGTGGCGCAGCGAACAGTGAAGACATCCCCCTTGCGGACAGGTTCGCCCCGGAGAAACTGAAAATAGTTCCCGCGCTGTCTGGCGGCGTCCAGGGCCTGCGGAAGGAGCGGGCCGATGATGACCCACTCCTGCTCGGGCAGCGGATCACCAGCGGTCACCGCGTTGATCTCGGCAAAGGGCCGTTGGTCGCGATGCAGCCCGGAGATCGGCAGGAACTCGGCCGTGTAGGAGGCGTCGACCGGATACCAGACCGGAGTGCCGGCCGGCAGGGCCGCGAGTGCTTGTCGGGTTTCCGCCGGCAGACTGTCGTCGTCGAGAGGCGTCTGGGCGAGCATCAGATCGCCATAGCTGTTGGTGCGGATCCGCATCCCGCGGGCAAGTGCGATCCGACTGCTGGCCACGCTTGCATACGCCTCGCCGGCGTGCGCGGTCCGGCCGCCGAGATCCTGTGACAGCTCGTCGGTCTGGAGAACCCACCGCAGGCCCACGGTGGTGACGGCTGCAAGCGAGAGCTCACACGAGGCGTGCTCGCCCGGGGCGAGGCTTACGAACTGCTCCCGCTCACCGCCGGGAAACTCGGCCCGCACGAGCCACCGACCGGGCGACACCCTGGGCAACGTGAATTGGCCGTCGCTATCGGTCCGCACCACGGCGGGCACGGCCGCTGCAAGATCCTCGCCGGAAGAGTCGTACCAGTCGTCGATGCGGACGATGGCTGCGGCGGCTGGGGCGCCGTCAGGCTTCAGCACGCGGCCGGAGAGGGTCGCGGCGTCGGTGTCGGAGAGTGGCTCGATCGCGTAGCTGCGGAACTGCATGGCCGTCCCCGGCAGAGGCCCTTCGAAGCGGATCGTGTCGGTCGTGAGCCGGCAGCCGGGGGCTGTGATCCGCACGGCAATCTCGGCCCTGCCATCCCGTTCGCCCGGTACGAGCACGAGCCCGGATGCTGGAAGAGCGTATTCCGTGCACGCCTCCGCCAAGTCGGGGAGGCGGGCGGCGATCAGCGGCTGCTCGGCTGCAGCCAGGTTCGCGTCGGTGCCCACCAGGCAGTCCGCGCCTGCGAGAAAGCGCACGGCGTCGGGTACCATGCCGGCCGGCAGCGTGACCTTGGCCACCAGGTAGTTGGCCTGCCGCGAGTCGTCCGCGGCGGCGGGGGCGAGCAGAGCCTTGAGCCCGTCGGCATCGCCAGCCTCCAGCAGTTGGTCGGCCCGCTCGCCGTCGAACGCATACATCCGCGCGGCCACCTCCTCGAGCCCGGGTGTCAGGTCGATGCCGATCGCCCGCCTGGCATGCACGATTTCCCTCGCCAGAAGTTCCACGTTCTTCTCGCCAGTAACGCGGTGGAGGACACCGCCGGTGAACGGATTCACGAAGGCCAGCGACGGATGGTCCTTCGTCCCCAACTGTTCTTCGACCGCCGCATCGTTCTCGACCCGCACCCAGACCATGTCGGCCAGCGCTTCGCGGATCAGGGGGGCTGTCAGGGCCTCGGTTTCAAGCCGGCGGCAGGGCTCGGAATCGGCCGCGGCAAGCATGACGACGAGGTGGCTGTGTCCGGCCTGCGCCCTCGCGACGGCGGCCGCATAGTCGGGCTGCCAGGGGAGCGGCTTGGCCGCCGATGGCTGGGCGGCCAGCGGTCGCATGGCGGTCAGGAAGCCAAGAACGAGTGCCAGATGATGGAGGGAGCGGGCCGCGACAGAGTGCATGCTTCCGACTATGGCTCACCGCCATCGGAAAAGCCAGCGTCAGGGGTCGAGGGAAGCATGGGCGGCGACGAAATCAGCAGGGTTGCGGTCTGGCCGGGTCTGCTGTCGAATACGCCCCTCGAGCCGCTGTTTTGACATCCTGCAGGAGCCCACCATGTCCAAGAAATCCGTCGCCAGCATCGATCCCCGGGGCAAGGCCATTCTCGTCCGCGTTGATTTCAATGTTCCCCAGGACGACGCCGGCGCGATCACGGACGATCGGCGGATTCGCATGGCTTTGCCCACGATTCGGTCGATCCTCGACCGCGGTGGTCGCGCGATCCTCATGTCGCATCTGGGCCGACCGACCGGCAAGGGATTCGAACAGGCATTTTCACTCGCTCCCGTTGCCCGGCGGCTCGGTGAACTGCTCGGGACGCCGGTGGCGCTCGCCAGCGACACCGGTGGTCCCGATTCGCATGCAAAGGCCAAGGGCCTGCCGGTCGGCGGCGTGCTTGTGCTTGAGAACGTGCGGTTCAACAAGGGGGAGAAGAAGGGGGATGACGCGGCCTATGTCGACGGCCTGGCCAGTCTGGCCGATGCCTACGTCAACGACGCTTTCGGCACCTGCCACCGCACCGAGGCGAGCATGCACGCGGTGCCTGTGGCGATGAAGGCCCTCGGCAAGGCAGCCCTGGTCGGCTTCCTCGTCGAGAAGGAGATAGCGTATCTCGCCGACGCGATTGCCAAGCCAAAGCGGCCGTTTGTCGCGATTCTGGGTGGCAAGAAGGTGTCGGACAAGATTGCCGTGATCACGAACCTGCTCTCCATCTGCGACCACGTGCTCATCGGCGGCGCGATGGCCTATACGTTCTCGCTGGCGCAGGGTGGTAAGACCGGAAAATCACTGGTCGAGAAGGACAAGGTCGATCTCGCGAAGGAACTCTTGGCCGCTGGTGGAGCCAAGCTCGTGCTGCCGGTCGACACGCACTGTGCCGACGATTTCTCCGCAGGAGCCAACAAGCGGATCGTGAAGGCCGGCGAGATCCCGGACGGCTTCGAAGGGCTCGACATTGGGCCGGAGACGGCGAAGCAGTATGCGGAGATCGTCCGCGCGGCCGGCACGGTCGTGTGGAACGGACCGATGGGCGTGTTTGAGATGCCCCCCTTCGACGCAGGCACCAAGGCGGTCGCCGATGCCGTGGCGGCGGCTACCGCGGCGGGAGCGATCACGATCATCGGCGGTGGCGACTCGGCCGCCGCGGTCGAGCAGTTGGGCTATGCCGATCGGGTGAGCCATGTCTCCACCGGTGGCGGTGCTTCTCTGGAGATGCTCGAGGGCAAAGCCTTTGAGACGGTGGCCGTGCTCGACGAGGTATAAGGGCACCGGGCAAAAGACAGGAAGACGGCAAGCTGGCAACTCGCCGCTATGGGGCGGGTTGCCGAAGGTTTATCCCCCGTGGCCACGAGTTTTCAACTTGTGGAATGCGAGCCGGGGACACGGCAAGTTGGAAACTCGCAGCCACGACGAAGCTTCTCTGCGTGCCAGGCCTGGATGGCCGGGTGCGCACCAGCCGACGGAGTCGGCCAAGGCAAGGTCGGCCGGATGCCGAGCCTTGCCGTGAAGACGGCAAGTTGGAAACTCGCAGCCACGACGAAGCTTCTCTGCGTGCCAGGCCTGGATGGCCGGGTGCGCACCAGCCGACGGAGTCGGCCAAGGCAAGGTCGGCCGGATGCCGAGCCTTGCCGTGCAGACGGCAAGTTGGAAACTCGCCGCCACGGGCGATGCTGCACCGCACGGGGGAACCGTGTAGCCGCTACAGCCCGGCCGTGGTGGATGGAGCAGGGTTCGTACCCTCTTGTTCGGCTGCCAGCCGGGCTCCGACCGCCGAGACATAATCGCGGTCGGCAGCGGAGAGCGCGTCCTTGAGCATGGTCGTATGGCGGCCGTTGACCTTGAGGATCCGTACCTGGTCGGCTCGTACTTCGACGAGCCAGCCCTGGGCGTGATGCGTGCCAGCGTCGTTGGCCCAATGCCGCAGAGGTTCATTCGGGACAGCCATCGCCGCTGCGGCGGGGTCGACCTCGGCCTGCTCGGGCTCGGCCTGCTCGGGCTCGGCCTGCTCGGGCTCGGGCTGCTCGGGCTCGGGCTGCGGTGCTGGCTCCTCGGCTGCCGGCTCCTCGGCTGCCGGCTCCTCGATCGTGGGAGCCGGTTCGGCAGTCTCGCTCGTGTCGTCATCAGCCTCGTTCTCGTCCGCCTCCGCGTCCACGGCCTCTTCGTCAGCCATCTCGGGCTCGGTTTCGGAGGGGGTGGTGTCTGCCGACTCCTCCTCAGGCTCACCCGCCGCTGCGTCTGCATCCTGTGGCGCGTCATCGGCGGGAGGTGCCTCGCTCGGTGGAACGGCGTCGTCGCCCTCATCGCCGTAAAGATCGAAGAGATTCGGCCGCTGTGGCTGGGGCTTCGTGGGCTTCGCCTCGGGACCACCCGCCAGGTCATCCACGGCCGCCGGGGCTGTGGACGCGGCCGGTTCGGGCACAGGCTGCTCATTCGAAGCCGGTGCCACGGGCGACGGGTTCGCGACAGCCGGTTGCAGATCTGGAATCGGTTCCTCAGGAGCGGCTGGTGACGGCAGCACGGTGGGGCCGGCCGCCGCGAGCGGCATGGGCTGGGCCGCTGCAGGTGTTGCCGCGTCGGCGGCTGGGGCGATCGCAGATGTCGCGGCTGTGGAACCGCCGGCCGCCTGCGGAACGGCCGCTGCATCGCCGACGATGGTCGGACTGTGCACGACCACGCTCTCCTCGGCCCGGGCTGGCTGCTCGTCGGGCTTGTGCACGGCGGTCGAGTCGATGGTCGAGTCAGCCGTCAAATCGTTGGTCGATTCAATCGTCAACTCGGTGGTTGAGTCGATGGCCTGGCTCGTGCCCACCTCCTCGATCGCTGCCATGTCGCAGGCGCAGCCGGGATGCGACTGGTCAAGAATACGTTCGTCAGGCAGGGTCTCGAAGGGCATGGCATTGCATGCCGGCGGTGATGTGGAGCGGCACGCTACCGGCCGGCAGGCCTGAGCGCGGCTGCGGTGCTGCCGGAGCCACCAGCAGGCCTTGGCCGAGTCGACAAACAGTGTCAGGCACAGTAGGGCCACGACCAGCGAGTGCATCGACCGTCGCACGCATCACCTCACGCGAAAAGAAGATTCGACAAGACAGAGATCCAGGAAGAGGAGTCGCTCTAGAAACAGGAGTCGCTCTCCAAAGTGGAGTCTAGGACTGCATCCATCGTTGCAGCTTTCCCAAACCCGTATGCTAATTGCGGGCACGACCTGCGGCAAACGAGCAACCGGTCGCGGGCGGGGGCGACAGTTTTTCCCGGAGCACGGCGGCGTCAGAATCCGCACAGTCGCTTCGTTCGGTCCGGCCGTGCCCTGCGGGCGGCGGTTTTGCCTTGCGCGGGCAGGCAGCCGGCCGACCGTCGCCCTGATGGAGCTTCAGAGATGGGGCTTCAGAAAAGCGGAAGGCCGCGGCAGATGAATCTGCCGCGGCCTTCCGGAAGATCGAACCTGTTGTCCGCCTGCGAACGGGGTAGATAATTGCGAAACTGATGTGGATCGGCCGCATTCCGGCGGCATCGCTGCCTACGGATACGAGCTTTTCAAAGGATCCAGATCAACGCGTTGGGTTTGGCACCTCCGACGGGACGCGGAAACAGGTCGAATGTCAGTGCCCATAGCTTCGTCCAGAAGACGCCCCGTCCTCCAGACGAATTCGAACACCATCATCCAACCGTTACCGCCGTCCCGACTGCTAGCAGCCGGAAACATTCACGAACATCCCATGCTGTTGCCGCAGTTGTGGCAGAGGTAGCAGTTTCCATTTCGGACCGTGATCGACCCGCAGTTGTCGCATGCTGGGGCATCGATCTGGAACTTGGCAAATTGCGACTGCCGGTCGGCCGGACTGCCGGTCGGATCGACTGCCATCTTGAGGCCTGCCCGCTCGAGCATCGCCGCATTCTTGTCGGTCGCCTTCTCGGCCACGCTGGACGGCTTCGCGGTGACTGCCATCGCCACCGGAGTGTGCCCGTTGGTGCCGGCCGGGTGTTTGCCCCTGCTGCTGGTAGCCTCGCCATTGGTGCGGGCCTTTCCTTGGCCATCGGCCAGCCCGCGCGCCGTCGTGGCGGCGGGCTTGCGCTCTGTTTCCGTATCGTCACCCGAGGAGGCTTCCTCGCTTCCAGCAGCTGCATAGCCGCCGCCCGGCCGATTGGCCTCCCGATAGCCTGCGATGAACTCGGTTCCCATCCAGCGGAAGAGATAGTCGACCAGGCTCTTGGCCACCGGAATGTCGGGATTCTTCGTGTATCCCCACGGCTCAAAGCGGGTGTGCGAGAACTTCTTTACATAGACCTCCAGAGGCACTCCGTACTGAAGGCTCATCGAGACCGCGGTGCCGAAGGCGTCCATCAGGCCGCCGATCGTGCTCCCTTCCTTTGCCATCGTGATGAAAAGCTCACCCGGCCGGCCGTCGTCGTACAGGCCGACGGTGATGTAGCCCTCATGGCCACCCACGTTGAACTTGTGCGTGACGCTCCTTCGCGTGTCGGGCAGACGCTCACGCCGCGGAGAGGGCGTCGCCTTCGCCGCCGTCTTGTCGGCCGTCTTGTCGGCCTCCGAACTGGTGTTGAGCGGCTGGCTCTCCTTGGAGCCGTCGCGGTAGATCGCCAACGCCTTGAGGCCAAGCCGCCATCCTTCCATGTACGCTCCGGCGATGTCGGCCGGCGTCGTCTCGCGTGGCATGTTGACCGTCTTGGAGATGGCGCCTGAGATGAAGGGCTGAGCCGCCGCCATCATCTTCACATGCGCCTCCCAGGCGATGCTGCGGACGCCGAGCCGCGGCTTGAAGGCACAGTCGAAGACCGACAGATGCTGCTCCTTCAGCCCCGGAGCCGACTCAATCGTGTCGTTCTTGTCGACATACGCAAGGATCCCTTCGATCGTGGGACCGTCGTAGCCCAGCGTGCGAAGGGCCAGCGGGACAGTCTGGTTGACGATCTTGAGCATGCCGCCGCCAGCGAGTTGCTTGTATTTGACCAGAGCGATGTCGGGCTCGACGCCGGTGGTATCGCAATCCATCAGGAAGGAGATCGTCCCGGTCGGGGCAAGCACCGTCGCCTGCGCGTTGCGGAAGCCGTGGCTCCGCCCGCCCGCCAGCACTTCGTCCCAGATCTTTCGGGCCGCGTCATGGAGATACTTCGGGCACGACGCGTCAATGCGGTCGACGGACGACCTGTGCATCTGCATCACGTTGAGCATCGGCTCGCGATTGGCGGCAAAGCCCTCGAACGGCCCGACGGCAGCGGCCAACTCGGCGCTCGTGCGGTTGGCAGAGCCGTGCAGGATGGCCGTTATCGCTCCGCACAAGCCCCGGCCGGCATCGCTGTCGTAGGCCAGGCCGTCGGCCATAAGCAGGCTGCCGAGGTTTGAATACCCCAGACCCAGCGGTCGGAACATGTGGCTGTTGCGGGCAATCCGGGCCGTCGGGTAGCTGGCATGGTCGACTAGAATCTCCTGGGCCACGAAGAAGATCCGGCAGGCAGCGGCAAAACGCTCGACATCGAACACGCCGTCGGGCTTGCGGAACTTCATCAGATTGATGCTGGCGAGATTGCAGGCCGTGTCGTCCAGGAACATGTATTCCGAGCACGGGTTGCTGGCGTTGATCCGGCCCGAGTTGGGGCAGGTGTGCCAGCGGTTGATCGTCGTGTCGTATTGCACGCCCGGGTCGCCGCACTGCCAGGCACACTCGCTCATCCGCTTCATCACGTCGCGGGCCTTGAAGCTGGGGCCGGCCTTCGCGGGATCGGTCACCCAACGAGTGGTCCAGGTGTCATCGCGATCGGCCGCTTCCATGAAGTCGTCGGTGAGCCGGACGGAGAGATTGGCATTCTGGAAGAGAATCGAGCTATAGGCCTCGCCGTTGAAGTTGGAGTCGTAGCCGCCCTTTTCGATGAGCACGCGGGCCTTGTTCTCCTCCTTCGACTTGCACTCGATGAACTCCATGATGTCGGGATGCGTCACCTTCAGCGACTGCATCTTGGCCGCGCGGCGGGTCTTGCCGCCACTCTTCACGACGGCGGCCACCTGGTCGTAGACCCGCATGAAGGAGAGCGGGCCGGAAGGCTTGCCGCCGCCGGCCAGCTTCTCCCGTTGGCTGCGGAGGGTGGAGAGGTCGGTCCCGGTCCCGGAGCCAAACTTGAAGAGCATGGCCTCGCTGCGTGCGAGATCCATGATGTCTTCCATGTTGTCCTTGACGCTCTGGATGAAGCATGCACTGCCCTGCGGAAATTCATAGGGATTGTCGGGCACGACGACGTCCCGCTTGGCGGCGTCCCAGCGCCAGTTGCAAGGAGCCCCCTTCACGCCGTACTGATGGAACAGGCCGACGTTGAACCAGACAGGCGAGTTGAAAGCGCCGTGCTGGTGCACGCAGAGCCAGGCGAGATCCCGGTAGAAGTTCTCGCCGTCCTGAGGTGTCTTGAAGTAGCCGTCGGCAATGCCCCAGTCGGCGATCGTGCGGGCCACCCGGTGCACGAGCTGCTTGACCGAGTGCTCGCGTTCGGGCGTGTGGATTTCCCCGTAGAAATACTTGCTCACAACGACGTTGGTCGCCAGCTGGCTCCAGGCGGCTGGAATTTCACATGCCGGCTGTTCGAAGAGCACCTTGCCGTCCTCGCCTTTGATGGCCGCCGTGCGGAGCTCCCATTCGGTCGTGTCGAACGGGCTCTCAACGTCAACAGGGCAGAACGTGGCGCGAACTTCGAGGGGGGTGAGGCCGTCGGCGTGAGCGTGGTCAGACGGGATCTGTCCGGTGGAGGAGGCGGAACCGGCGAGGGTGGCGGAGGCGTCGAATGCGGCCATGAAAGGGGGCTCCTGACGGGAAAAATCGGACAGGTGTCTAAAGTATACTTCCGTATAGATAACATGCCAGCCAGTATCGGCCGGCGGGGGGGCGATTCTGAACCGATCAACCGGCCGGAAGGTCCGGGCTTACTGGACAAGGATCGCGACGAAGAGAAAGCAGGTCCTTCTGCATGCTATCGCAAGATGTAGTGGCAGAGACGAAGGTGACCACTTCCTGTGGGCCGGGGCGTGAATGTAGCGTGAGCGTCCGGGGCGTCAAGCGACTTTTTTTGGGAGGGTCAATTGTCCTTGAAAACATGGTTTTTGGGCGGTCGCTGCGACCACGAGGCAGTGTCGCGACAACCACCTATAGTGGGGGTGGTGCTGCGGACCGCTCGCCGAGCCGCCTGCCGCCGGCGACAGTCTTCGCAGCCGGAGTGCGAGCAGGCCTTCTCGGCAGGCTGACGACTTTCGACTCCGGTAGAATCTGGCTGCCGATCGCGTCCCTTTCAGAGTCCTGGCTGCGATGCGATGCAGCCCGTGCCCTCCCGAACACCCCATCCCTGAAAGACATTCCCTCAAGAGGAGATTCACATGGCCAACCACAGCGTTGCCCAGCGGCCGCTCCATGGCGTCCGCATGCTCGTGCTCGTCGGCGATGACTACGAGGATCTGGAACTCTGGTATCCCAAACTCCGCCTCGAGGAAGCGGGGGCTCACGTGACCGTGGCGGGTTCGATGCAGGGCCGTACATATGCTGGAAAACACGGCTATCCGTGCACCAGCGACGCGGCGATTGGGGACATGGAGGCAAGCGACTTTCAGGGGATCGTGCTTCCCGGCGGCTGGATGCCCGATAAACTCCGCCGCGACGAAAAGGTCCTCGATCTGGTCAGGGAGTTTGCCGCGCACGGAAAACTCGTGGCGGCAATCTGCCATGGCGGCTGGATCGCCATTTCGGCCGGCGTCTACCGGGGCGTGCGGGTGACCGGTAGCCCCGGCATCAAGGACGACTTGATGAATGCCGGTGCGATCTGGGAGGACACGCCGGTCGTGGTCGATCGCCACTTTGTCTCCAGCCGCAAGCCTGCCGACCTGCCCGTATTCATGGCGGCGATCGTGGAACAGTTGGCGGCGGCGGTGCTTGTGTAGGTGCTTGTGTTAAGGAAAGCGGGCGGGGAGCCGCTCAAAGCAGGTGTGCCTCGAGCAACTCGCAAGATGCCCCAAAATGGCCACCAGACGGCCGCCAGGCGACCAACAGGCGACCAACAAGCGACCACGGGGCGACCCGAAAACAAGAGGTTTTCCGCAGCCTGTCCTCCTTGACAGGGGTCATGGACAGGGGTCATGGATCAATTTTGTCAGCGGCCGGGTAGAATGCATGGCGTGAGCACTCCGAACTCGGGATCAATCGACGCCCTCAAGAGCCTCATCCGCGGAGCCGGGCTGCGATGCACTGCAGCCCGACTGGCGGTTGTGGAGCACATGCTTTCGGCAACGGGGCCAGAGACCCACGCCGAGGTGTCTGCGGCGCTCGATCATCGCGGCTTCGATCGAGCCACAATCTACCGCAATCTCACCGAACTCACCGAGGCAAAGCTCGTCACGCGAGTCGATCTGGGGGACCATGTCTGGCGGTTCGAGGCGAAGCGACACGGTGGTGGAGATGGACACGGCCATGGCGGGGATCATCCACACTTCGTCTGCACAAGCTGCGGCGAAGTGTCGTGCCTGGATGATGTCAATGTCGCGATCACACAGCGGCCGGCTGCGGAACAATCGGCGGCGACCGGTGGCGGCACGGCGGGGCCGAAGTCCCGGAAAAAGTCCGCGCCGGCTGCTGGCAAGCGGCAGGGGATTCCCGAAGTGACCGAGGTGCTCCTCAAGGGCACCTGTGGGAACTGCGAGTGAGTTGGGCCTTGCGAAGCCGCCCTGTCCGGGAGAGGATGCGACACCGGGATGGCTTCCTTTTTTGAACCCTCGTAGCAACACGCTGGCCCCGCACATGCCACGCTCCGCTTCCTCCCGGCCGCAGGAGACCACCGGCACGCTCCAGATCGGCGACCAGTGGAACGCGATCAACATCATCGCCCACTCGCAGACGCACCCGCTCAAGGCGATCTGCGAGCTCACCGAAAATGCGATCGATGCCGGCGCCACGCATGTCCACATCCTGAGGCGTCGCCTCAAGGGCGACGTGTACCTGGAAGTCGTCGACAATGGTCGGGGCGTGAAGCCCGACGAAGCGGGTAATCCCGACTTTCTACGGATCGCGACCCATCTCTGCGACTCGATGAAACGCCATCTCGACGCCCAGCAACGGCAGGGCGTGCATGGCGAATTCGGCATCGGTCTGCTCAGCTTCTGGAGCCTCGGCAGCGTGCTGCGCATGATCGCCGGCGGGCCGGCGGGCGGACTTCACGAACTGGAGTTGAAGCGGGGCGGACGCACCTACACCATCCGCCCGATTCGGGGCCGGTTGCCGACCGGGGGCACGCGGGTGATCGTCGGGCCGCTGCTCGAGGCCACCAAGAAGCTCGTCACCGGAGACAAGGTGGCTCGCTACCTGTCCGCCGAACTCCGTGACCGGATCCGCAATACGGGTGTGAAAATCGAGGTGGTCGACCGCGTGTCGCGGAGCGAGCAGCTCGTGACGCCGCGGGAATTCGACGGGGAACGGTTGGAGATTCCGCGGCGGTGCAAAACGCCGCTCGGCGATGTGCACGTGGAAATCTACATGCGTTGCGAATCAAGCCACCCCGACGCGGCGATCGCCCTCTGCAAGGACGGCACGCGGGTGCTCAAGGATGTGTGCGAATTGCTTCCGTTCCAACATGCTCCCTGGAGTGACGGACGGCTGGAGGGCCTGCTCGACTTCGACCCGCTCACGCTCGCTCCCGGCACCCGGTCGGGCATCGTGGCCGACGCGGCATTCGATGCCTTCGTCGCGGCCGTTGAAACGCTCGAGCCTCTGATAGTCGCGGCGGTTGTGCAGCGGGAGCAGGCGGAGACCGACCGGGCCAGCAGGCAGATTCTCAAGCAGGTGCACAAGGCGTTCGTGACTGCGCTGGCCGACCTGCCCTCGGCCGACTACATCTTTTTTGATATCCCCGCTCAATCGCCGGCACTGGGCAACCGTCCTGGTGGCCGCGGTGAGTCTTTGCCTGGTGAACCGGACGATTCCATCCGCACGGCCGGCGAAGCCCCCTCGGCCGCCCAGCCACTCCTGCCTCTCGATCCCGGCCCGCTGCACAGTGTGCGGATCTCCCCCCGGCATCCGCGGCGGTCGCCGGGCGGCGTGTGCCCGCTCACGGCGGTGGCCCGCGACGCGCTCGGCATGGCGATCCCTGATGGGGTGCTGTTTGCGTGGCGGGTGGTCGAGGGCGAGGGCCAGCTCGAGGGTGCAGGCGACGCGAGCTGTCGGGTCGCAGCGGACGCGATCGGCGTGGTGACAGTCGAGGTGGTCGCAAGGGAAATCGATGCCGCGCCCAGTGCCAGATCCGCTGTCGCTCGTGACGCCTGGGGTGCCGTCGCTGGAGATGCCGCGGCGACGGAACAGATGCAGGCTCGGGAGATCTCAGATCAGGTGACCGTGAAATTCCTGGACGACGAGGCGGCCGATGGCAGCGGGCCGGGAGGCCGCGGCCTGCCGTCGTATCGCCTGGAGCCGGAGCACGGGCAGCCGTGGCGGTCGCGGTATGACGCCAAGGCCAACGAGATCATCATCAATTCGGCGCACCGCGATTTCCTGGCCAGCAAGTCTTCCGTCGGCAAGCACCGGCGATATATCGGCAAGCTCTATGCCAAGGAAGTGGTGCTCAGTAATTTCCCCCACGAATCCCCCGCGCAAGCACTCGAGCGGCTGATTGAGGTTACGCTCCGCACGGAAGACGCGCTCTAGGCCGACAGCTCGTCCCGCGCGACCCGGCGGGATGCGGCGAGCCAGTGGGATGCGGCGAACCCGGCCGCCAGGCCGATCGCGCCGCCGATGAGATCGCAGACAAAGTCGTTTGCATCGGCCAACCGTCCGAAGAGCGGCTGCGTCAACTCGTCCACGATGCCCCAGACAGCGAGCATGGCAAACAGCGCGATCGCAGCAGACAACCCGGTCTGCCACCGGCCGCCGTAGGCGAGGGCCGCGAGCAGGCCCAGCACGCCGTAGGCCGCCATGTGCAGGAGCTTGTCGGGATCGAGCAGGCCGTAGTCGGCGGCCTGCACCAGGAACTGCACGTCGCGGGCGGGCGCGTGCGTGGCGATCAGGAGGAAGAGCCCATACGCCCAGAAGCAGACGGTGAAGACCGTGCGAAGGTGGTGGGCGAGGGGCATGACGCGGGCTCGGCGGGGTCAGAGGGATCAGCCGCGATCAGTAACGCGGCACGCTCTTGTCGACGTCGGTGCTCCAGGCGTCGATGCCGCCCTGCATGCTCGAGACTTTGGGAAAACCGCGTTCACGGAGCCAGTGCGTCACCCGCAGGCTGCGGACGCCATGGTGGCAATGGACGATGATCGGCTTCGTCTGCCAGGCCTCCAGTTCACCGATGCGTTCGGGCAGCTCCTGCATCGGCACGAGCAGCGCCCCGGCGATCTTCGCCGTCGCATGCTCGTCGGGCGTGCGGCAATCGAGCAAGAGCATCTCTCCCGGGTGCGCCTCCCAGAGGAGCCGTTTGGCTTCTGCGGCGGAGACTTCGAGTGGCGTGTCGGACATGCGGTGTCTCCATTCCAGCGGGATTGTGTCCCAGCTGTCTGTGATGGCGTTCGATCAGGGAGCGGTTTTCAACAGCGTGTCGATCGCTTTCGCTGTTTCGTCTTGCAGAAGGTTGCCAACCGACGTGCCGCGTGTGGCGGCGAGCTGACGAAGCTGCTCGTACTGCCGCAGCGTGAGCTTCGTCTTGCCGCCCACCTCGCAGGTATTCGGGGCGTTCAACCAGAAGTCGTCGGCCTTCTTCAACTCAGCGTCGGAGAGGCCGAAGGCTTTCAGTACGCCGCGGGCCATCATCCGATCCCCGAGCGGATTCATGTGGACCCCGTCGGAGGTGAGCTGGTGGTCGTGATGCGGGCCAGGCTTGAGTGCGTCATGCATGTCGGCATCCAGGTCGGCGAGCAGGCATTTCTTTTCCGCCGCCAGCGTTCGCAAAAAGGCGTTGTAGGGTGCGAGCTTCTGGTTCTCACTGTTGGTTGCATCCTCGCGAATCATCGTGGCGGTCAGGATCATCACCTTGATGCCAGCGGCCTGGGCCCGGTCGACGATGGCAGTGATGTTCTTTTTGTAGGCATCGAGGGGGACGCCGTTCGCCCCGTGCCAGACATCGTTCACGCCGCAGCTGAGCGTCATCCAGTCGGGCTTCTTGCTGATCACGTCCTTATCGAGTCGTTCCAGCATCTGGTTCGACTTGTGACCGCTGATGCCGGCGGGAATCATCATCGCCTTGATGCCGTTGGCCTCCAGCCCGCTGATCACGAGCCGCACATAGCCAGACGCGTTGTTCGCGCCGCCCTGCGTGATCGAGTCGCCGAGAAACGCGATCTTCTCGCCGGTCTTCACGGCGGGTTCGGCATGGCCCACTGCCGGCATGAGGGCAGGAACCCACAACGCGCAGATCACCATCATGAGCGTGGCGAACGGTTTCAGGTTCATGGCGGCGTTTTCCAGTGGTTGCAAGGGAGCGGGGGAGGCGATCCGACAGGTCGTTCCGGACGCCTGTCGGCGTCCAGCATCGGTGGCAGGATCACCTCAGAATAGCCCGGGCTCCGTCACGGGGCGAGCCGTTCCGTGATCCAAGGGCCCGCAGCGTCCCGCCGAAAGCGGAGTCGGTCGTGCAGCCGGCTGGGCCGGCCCTGCCAGAACTCGATCCGCTCCGGGGCGAGTCGGAAGCCGCCCCAGTGTTCCGGCCTCGGGATCGCGTCGTCGTCGGGGTGCTCTGCGCGGAAGCGGGCGAAGCACTGTTCGAGTGTGTCGCGGTCAGGGATGACCGCGCTTTGCGGCGAGCCCCAGGCGCCGATCCGCGAGGTGCTGGGCCGACTGTGAAAATAGGCGTCGCTCTCGGCCTCGGTCGTCCGTTCGACGCGGCCCTCGATCCGCACCTGCCGCTCGAGCACCGCCCAGTGGAAGGTCAGCGCGGCGTGGGGATTGTCGGCGAGTTCCCTACCCTTGCGGCTGTCGTAGTTCGTGTAGAAGCAGAAGCCGCGGTCGTCGAAGCCCCGCAAGAGCACGATGCGGGCCGAGGGTCGGCCGTCGGGCGTGGCGGTGGAGAGTGTCATCGCCTCGGGCTCTGGCACCCCGGCGGCCACAGCCGCGTCGTACCAGATCGCGAACTGCCTGATCGGGTTGCGGTCGACGGTGGACTCATCGAGGGCACCCTGCTCGTATTCCTTGCGGGCGTGGGTCGCTCTGGTCTCGATGGGGGGCTCCATGCTGTTCTCCATCTCGGCTGTTCTCCATCTCCTGCGATGCGCTCGGGACACCCGGACTCTGGCACTCCAGTATGCGTTCGCCCGCCGAGGACACGAAATGGTTTTTCGTGAACCTAGTACGCAAGGCCGACGCGGAGCATGAGCGTGCTGTCGAGATCCTGGTACTGCCCTTGCGGCGGGCCATCGACGAAGAAGAGCTGCCGTGCGAAGACGTAGCCCACCTCCATGTTGCCGGTGAGGCCGTGCCCGGCGACCGGCACGAATTCCGTGCCGGCCGTCACACGGATGTCGTTGTAGTCGAAGGGGGAGATGCTATCGCCGTTGGGGTTGTAGGTGTCGCGGCGGAAGGTCCATGCCCCGCCGCCGTACTCGCCGGCGACATAGCCCCAGACATTGCGGTTGGCCATGGTCGTCAGCCGTCGCGCCACCCGCGGCGTGGGGAAGAGAATGTCGTACCGGGTGTCGGCGTCGGGGGTCCAGGTAAAGCCGAGCACCGGGAGCAGCTTCACGAGATTGCGGTCGAGGTAGACGATGCCCGCCTTGCCCTGCACGGTGGGGGTGAGCTGCAGCGTGCCGACGGCACGCCCCATGAGTCGCCAGCTCTGCCAGACGAAGACGTCCCAGTTGGTGTAGATGCCGACACGCACTCCCAGCTCGGCGCCAAAAAGTGGCGTGAATCGCGGGTTCCAGGCGGTGTCGATGAACACGTCATACGTGCTCGGCGGCAGATCGGCGGTCATCGTGGGAGTCGTCTGCGGACCGTCCCACAGCTGCAGGCCGAAGCCGGGCGTGATCAGGAGCGGCGCGTGGTTGAGATTCGCCGGGGAGTTGTGGAAGAACGGCAAGGCGAACGTCGCGGTGGTGTCGAGCTCATTGACGCCGACACTCGTTCCCTGCCCGTTGCCGAACAGGTAGGCCCAGCTGCCGCGGGCGCCCTGATAGAGCCGCATCGTCTCCTGAAACGTTGAGTTTTGAGAGGGATAGCCGGGCGGAAAGAGCGAGCCGCTCATGTTCGGCGGGCCCTGCGTGGGGGTGAGCGACGGCGCAGCGGTGGAATAGCCGGGATAGCCCGGCTGGCCGTTGATCGCTGATGGTGCCCAGGTGGATGGTGTCGGCATGCCGGAGGCGGGCGCGGGAAACACCTGGCTCGCCTGCGGCGCGTAGGGATCCCAGGCGGGGGGCGGCGGGAGCGGCGTGCCGTAGGGCGAAGCCTGCGCGATGCGATCGAGCGACGAGGCCGCCGGCGGCGGCAATGCGACCGTCTGCGCAGCGGCGGACTGACCCCAGCACGCCGCGTACGTGCCAGTCAGAAGCGTCAGCAAGAGAAGCAGCTTGGAGCGCACAGCCTTCGCCACCCCGTGCGGGTTGTTGCCGCCGGATCAAAACAGATCGCCGCAGTCGACTGCGGCGCAGGAGGTGGGGGTACCGCGCGTGACACGGGAGGGTCAAGGCCGAGACAGCCTGCGCCAGAGTGCCGTGCTTGCCCGAACTGCCCGGGCTAAGATGCCAGACCGGCCAGATCGGCTATTTTACCGGCACGCCCAGCGTTCGCGGATTGAGCATCTGCTGCGTAGGGCTTTCTTAGAGAGCTCCGGTCACGATGAACGAAGTCTTCGATACGGCTGACCCGATCGACCCGGCTGCACTCGCGGACCGGGCCGGTCTGGCCACGTTCGAACACCATGCCATCGTCGGCTCGACGATGGAACGCGCCCGGGAACTGGCGCTTCGGGCAGACTGTCCCCTGCCGGCAGCCGTTGTCGCCGACATACAGTCTCTCGGTCGCGGTCAGCGAGGAGCCCGCTGGTGGCAGGCTCAGGGCAGTCTGGCCGTCAGCGTGGTGGTCGATGCGGCGAAAGCGTCAGAGGCTGCGCCGCCGGCGGTGTGGTCGCTGGCCTGTGGCGTGGCGTTGGCGGAATCGTTGGCGGCGTGTGTCCCCGCGATCGAGCCGCTCGTGCGGTGGCCCAACGACATCGAAGCCAACGGCCGAAAGCTGGCCGGCATTCTGGTCGAGACAACGCCCGGTGGCCGGGCCATCTTCGGCATCGGCGTGAACACCACCGGCTCCTGCCGGGAAGCGCCGCCGCCGCTCGACAGGAAAATCGTCACGGTTCCCGATCTCAGCGGCTGTCCCCTGCCACGGGAACGGCTGCTCGTCGACTTTTTGCCCCGGCTGTTCCGGTTGCTGGCGGCGACCGTCGTCGATCCGGAGGCATTTGTGGCCAGGTACCGCTTGCGTTGCGGGCTCGACGGCCATCCCGTCACGGTGTTTCGCGGGAACGAACGGCTGACAGGCATCTGCCGTGGCATCGCAGCCGACGGCACGCTCGTGCTCGACGCGCCGACCGGCCGGGTGTGCGTGCATTCCGGCAGCCTTACCCATCCGGCCGACATCTGGCGGGGCGAGTGAGGGGGTCACCTGCGACGGGTCCGCAGCGCCACCACGCAGATCTCGCGGCCACCGGTGGAGAGCTGCCTGCCCCTTGGGTTGTAGCCCCACGCGCGGAACTGCTCGAGCCAGCCCGCAAGCTCCTCGGCACGCGACCAGTCGGGCAGCTTGAGAGTGGCGATGATGCCGGCGGGCTTCACGCCCGCAGCCGTCACGATCCTGCCGATCGAGGCCAGCGTACTGCGTGGGTCGATATTCATGTCGGCGACGATCCAGTCGAAGCCGCGGAAGTTTTTCACCTTCACGTCGCGGGCCCGCATCCGCCATTGCTCGAATCCAGGCTGGGACGCCACGCGTTCATCGACGAGCGCAGGATCGATGCCGACGACCTCGAGTCCGGCTTCCAAAAGTCGTTGGCAGGCGCCGCCGGGGGAGGCGCCGAGTTCAACGGCCCGCTGGCCCGGCCGCAGATCGACGCCGAAGGTGGCAATCGCTTCGTCGAGCTTGAGCCACGCTCGCGAGACTTTATCGGCAGGCAGCAGTGTCGGATGCATGCCGCCAGGCTGGCAACTGGCGGGCGTGCCGCCGCGATGCCAGCCCACCCACCAACGATCGGCCGCGTCGATCAGGCAGTCGAGCACGAGATCGCCGGGACGGGCGGCCGGCGGAAGTGCGTCTGGCATGCCGTAGGCGGCAAGCAGTCCCGCGCGGATTGGCACGGTATCAACCTCGGCCTCGAGCCGGTGGTCGCGATGCCAGACGTGGATCGCGTCCCAGGAGTCATGCCCGAGCAGGCTCCGCACCGCCGCGATCCGCTCCGCGTCGGCCGTCCCCGATACCTGACCGAGGCAGCGGATGATGGTCCG
>JBIIMX010000014.1:0-21212 GCA_044337765.1 Pirellulales bacterium
GTGTGATCGGCGACAAGGTGTATCCGTACCCTCGCAGGCCGATGCCGCGGCGGCGAACATCGTCGGGCGGAAGACCGATCTCCTTGGCTGTGCATGTGTCGCCAATAAGAATGATTTCGATCTTCACGAACGGCCGGGTCGTACGAATGGGAAGGATGATCCGTTCACAAAGACCCTCGGCGGGCTGCTTGAAAAACGCCGTATCGACGCCGTCGCAGACAATCCGTACAGCGGACCGATGAAAGCCCGCCGCCGTGTTTTCCATGTAGCCGCCAATATCGAGAAAGACGGATAGGTATTCGTCTGGCGGCACGGGCATGTAGAGGATCGAACGGCTGCCTGGCCCGGTCCAGACATTCACCATATTGGTGTCCCGGGCGTCGCGGCCGTGGAACCCGGCACCCACGATCTGATCGTTCATCGAAAAAGATCGTCCGTCGGTCGTCCGTTTCGGCGAGAGTTGCGCGAGCCGAACAGGGAGCCCTTCGGCCTCAAACGCAGCCTCGTCGTAGGGTCGCTGAGAGAGTTCCGCAAGCCGTATCTGCGCGGCATGATAGAGAGCCAGATCGGACTGATTGCAGGCCATCAGCCGCTGCCGCGATGCTTCGGAGAGCAGATCACGAGACGAGTCGGCAATGGTGGCGTTGTGGCGGTCGAGCAACGGCGGCGGGGTTGCGCCCAGATCCCGGGCGAGGCACCGGGCCACGAGGTCGAGCGACTCGGTGACTCCGACCAGATCGAACACCTCCAGCAGGGCCGTCTTCGCCAGTGCCAGATCGAAGGCCTGTTCAGAACCGTCACCGTCGTCGCGTGTCTCGGCTTCACAGGCGGCCAGCCGGCTTCGCGACAGAGCATGCAACGCGGCGTTTCTCAGGCTGTGCATCTGGCTGTCGTGGAACGCTTCTTTGAAGACGGGATGGTCGCCAAATTGGTGGACGAACTCGTCGGCCGCCAATTCCCGGGCGGCCTGGCGGATATCCCGCTCTCGTTCGGGTGCTGCTGCAACATCGTGGTCGCCCAGCCGCCGCCAGTCCCGTAGGCACGACTTAAACCGCTCGACCGGATGCCGCAGGATGACGATCTGGTAGGCGTTTCCGCGGGCGGTGACCACGCCCGGGTTGTGGTCATGGATCACGTCCCAGCAGCTACGAGCTTCCCGTCCCAGTTGCACATCCCCGAGTTGGAGAGAGGACTGGCGGCTTCCGACTGTTTGTATGAGCCACGAAGCATCGGGAAACGAGGCCGTAAACTCAGGCCCCCTTTCGGCCGGTCGAGCGCGGTTCGAAGGCACCAGGGTATCGAGCCAGTTGTTGAGCGTGGTGCCGCCCGTCTTGGCGATGTGGTAGTGGATGATCTTGGAATGCACAGCCAATCAATCTCCAACGTTTCCGGATCTGCAGAATCACCCACAGACGACCCCGAAGGCTCTCCTTCTGGGAGCCTAGATCACGGAGTTGGACAGTCAAATGCGTCGTACCAAATTTTGAAAACTTGCGGCATAGGCTGAACTGACCGGGAATGCCGGTCGCGCACCCTGCGCCGAAGATGTGAACGGCGTTCAGCGTTCCAGAACGCCCAGCCGTTGCAATCGTTGCTGATAGAGCAATCCCACCACCTCCGGAGCATGCTGGTCGCTGATGACCTGGCGACCACGCCGTCCGACCTCGGCCGCCATGGTCGGGTTGGCTGCCAATTGACGCATGTGCCAGGCGGCGTGCGACACGTCCGGATCGGCCCAGGTGCGGCCCTCGTGGTGGATGTAGTCATTTGGCCCCACGTCGATGAGGCTGAAGTTGACCAGGCAGGCATTGTCGGGCCGGGCGTAGTCGCAGGGCCCCGAATAATTCGTGAGGATGACCGGCTTGCCGAGCAGCATCGCTTCGGCCGGCCCATACCCAAAGCCCTCGGAGCGGTGCAGGGAGACATAGCAATCGGAGAGCCGGCAGAGGCCGAGCACTTCGTCGTGTGCCATGGGCCTGGAGAGGAGCGTGATCCGCGGGTCGGTGGCGACGGCGGCCCGCAGTCGCTGCCAGTAGGGCGATCGCTCATCGGCGTTCATCGCCGATATCAACAGGCTGGTGGCCTCCGTTCCCCGTGGAAATGCCTCCCGGAAAGCGGCCACGACGGCAAGCGGGTTTTTTCGTTCCGGATACGAAAAAAAGTCGAAGCTGAAGAAAAAGAGGAATGCGTCCTGCGGCAGTCCGGCCTCTGATCGCGTGAGCGTTCGTGGCCGAGGCGTTGGCACACAGGGCGGCATGTGAAGCACCTGCGTCGGGAGCGGCCCCAGCGTCGCGAGCGCATCCTCGATGAACCGCGTCGGAGCCCACAGTTCGTGGACACTCGATGCCGCATGTCTCCATTCGGCGGGGCAGGTCGCCAATTCCCAAAACGGCATCAGAATGTTGTAGCGGCCCCGAAGGGCCTGCTCGCCGAGAGAGGCAAGCATATGGCCCACCTGCTCCAGTGGCATGTAGAGCATGTTGGCCCGAAGACCGGTGGGATTGTCCGCGGTGCCGGCAGGCGCGGATGCCAAGCGGCGGGACGGGTTTCGGGATCGGGAATCGAGGAAGGCATATGGCACCCCCGTCGCTTCACAGCCGGCGGCAAAACACCGCAGGCTCTGCCCCATTCCGGACTCGCCCCGGACATTGCCGATGATGCGGATGCCTGGGGTGGAGTGAAGAGAGAGGCATTCCTGTGTCGCGGCAGGGTGCTCCGGATCCCTTCGGCCGGCGGACGACGGCAGTCGGCCGGGGCCTCGCAAGCGGCCAGCCAGCACGTCGATTCGTGCCCGCCATGCCGTCAGAAGGCGGTGCGTGCCTCTCGTATATCGCTGCGCTTGCCTGGGGAGCATGCGATGCAAGACGCGCAGGCGGCAAGCGATCGCGTCGCGGAGTCCGACGCGGCCGGGATCTGCCGATCGTAGCGTTGCCACGTTGGCGGCGTACCAGTCGAGGAAATCGCGGATGCCGCCGGGCGTCGAGAGATCGAAGGCGGTCTGCAGATCGGGACGGGCGTGCCAGACGGCCAACATGGCCGCTGTGGGTTCGTTGTCTCGTGGGACTGCTGCAGCAGGGCCGCTGCGCCGGCATGAAACCATGTCAGGGAATCGCTCGTTCCGCGAAGCCGTTCGCTTGGCACTGGGCGATGGGTTCGTCCCGCACGACTTTGCCATGCTGCAGTTCGATCACCCGGTTGCATTCCCGCTCGATGAGGGCCATCGAATGCGACGCCAGCACGAGGATGCCTGCATTTTCAACCACCTCCTGCATCCTGTCCGCCGCTTTCGACTGAAACTCCGTGTCGCCAACGGAAAGCCATTCGTCCATCAGGAGGATGTCGGATTGGACGGTCGTCGCGATGGAAAATGCCAGCCGCATCAGCATTCCGGTGGAATAGGTCCGCACCGGCATGTCGAGGAATTCCCCCAGTTCGCTGAACTCGGCGATAGCGGGCGTAATCGCCTCCATCTCCCTCGGGGCAACTCCCATGATGACGCCGCGAAGGGCGATGTTCTCGTAGCCGGTAAACTCGGGCTCGATGCCCAGCGTCGGTTCGATGAGGCTGGATATCCGGCCTTCACACCGATAACGTCCTTTCGTGGGCGGGTAGACGCCTGCCATCGTGCGAAGAAGCGTCGACTTGCCGGCACCATTGTGACCGGTGATGCCCAGTCGGTCACCACTGCGGAGTTCGATGGTCAGGTCGTCTATCGCGTGAATCATCGTCACGCCCGTCTCCTTGCTGATCGCTCCTCCCGTAACGGATGCCACAAGCACTCGTTTCAGCGAGCCGGCGTGCGATCCAAAGACGGGAAAGTCGACGGAGACGTTCTGGAGAGTGATACGGGCCATGGATTTTAGAGCCAGTAGATGAGCTTGCGTCGGCAGGACGTGAACAGGAATGCCGCCACGACGCAACAGACCGCCGCCCACACCAGGAGCACCATGTAGGTCTTGGTCGTGGGGCACTGACCAAGCAGCGGCAGTCGGACGACGTCGAGCATCTGCGCGAACGGGTTGTAGTGGACGAGTGCCTGCGCCGCTCGTGGCAGGCTTTCTGGCAGCCAGAGCACTGGCGTCATGAACACGACCAATTGCAGGATGGCCGCGACGAGCTGTGGAACGTCGCGAAACCGCGAGCACGTGATCGCCGCGATGAAGGCCATGGCGTGAAGGATCACGAGCAGCAGGAACAGGCCCGGCACGACGAGGAGGTGCTGCCAGGAGGGGGTGATGCCGGTGAGGTAGGCGATCGGGAGAAAAACCGGGAGTTGATGCAGGAGTTGGATCGTGTTCCGGGCCAACGTCCGCCAGATGAAGACGCTCAACGGGTAGGGACGGTACTTGAGGTAGGATGCCGCTCCGACGAAACAGAGGCACGAGTCGTTGAGCGTGCCACTGATGAAGGCCCAGAAGATCACCCCCAGGGCCAGATGCGGAAAAAACTTGTTCAGCGGCACGTTGAAGAGTGTCGCATAGAGAGGACCCATGCCCATGAATGCGATCGAGGTGCTGATCGTCAGCCAGAGCGGCCCGAGGAGCGACCGGCGATAGCGATCGAGGATGTCCTTGCGGGCCAAGGTCCACCAGAACCGCAGATCGACGGTGCCCTGCCGCCAGTCTGCCCAGGCGCTCGTCGTGTTGCTTTGGACCGGCAGGGATGACATGAAGACGGCGCTTGGCTATGGGAGCAGGACGTTCGATCGGTTCTTTCGATGATAATTTCACCCGCCTTGAATGCAAGAAAAGCTTTATGCCGGATATACGGCTTGTGCCGCCAATTCCGGTTCATTGCGGCTCCCGGTCCGTGCTCGACTCAGCTTCGTGATACGCTGTCGTTTTTCTTCCCTTCCCACCGTTTGCCCGCATGGCCCTTGTTCACCTCGACGACCTGACGATCGCCTATCGCGGGCCGCCGCTGCTCGATGGCGTTACCCGACAGATCGAGGTCGGGCAGCGGATCGGTCTGCTGGGCCGCAACGGCTCGGGAAAGACGACCCTGCTCAAGATGATCGCGGGGTTTGAGCAGCCGGATCGGGGCCGCTGCACGGTACGTCCCGGCACAGGCGTCGCCTACCTTTCGCAAGAGGTGCCGCTCGATTTGGCCGGCGATGCGTTGAGCGTGGTGCGGCAGGCGCTTGACGATGCGGTGGCAGCCCACGAGATCGAAGGCTGGCAGGCCGACGAGCGTGCGAAGCGCACCCTTGCCCGCATGCAGATCGATCCCGCCGCCGACCTGGCGGCTCTCTCGGCCGGGCTCAAGCGGCGGACGCTGCTGGCCTGTGCGCTCGTCACGGAACCCGATCTGCTGCTCCTCGACGAACCGACCAACCATCTTGATCTCGCTGCCATCAGCTGGCTCGAGGACTTCCTGGTGGCGTGGCCGGGCACGCTCATGTTCGTCACGCACGACCGGGCATTTCTCCGGAGGCTGGCGACCCGGATCTGGGAAGTCGACCGCGGCAGGCTCTTCGACTGGTCGTGCGACTACGACACGTTTCTGGCCCGGAAGGCAGATGCTTTGGCTGCCGAGGAAAAGCAGAACGCTCTCTTCGACAAGCGTCTGGCGGAAGAGGAGGTCTGGATCCGACAAGGCATCAAGGCTCGCCGTACCCGCAACGAGGGCCGCGTGCGGGCGCTGAAGGCGCTGCGTGTCGAGCGCAGCCGGCGCCGGGAGCAGGTTGGTCAGGCGAAACTCGTGATCCAGGAGGCGGCTCGCAGCGGCAACCTCGTGTGCGCCGTCGAGAACCTCTCCTTCGGCTACGGAGGCAGGCCGATCCTGGCGAACTTCTCCACCGAAATTTTCCGTGGCGACAAGGTGGGCATCATCGGGCCAAACGGCGTGGGAAAGACCACGCTGCTGCGTCTGCTTCTCGGGCAGCTCGCTCCCGAGCGGGGCACCGTCAGGCTGGGCACGCAACTGGCTGTGGCCTACTTCGATCAGCTGCGCGGACAGCTCGACGGCGAAAAATCGATCGCCGACAACATCGCCGGCGGCAACGACACCGTCACCATCGGCGGACAGCGGCGGCACATCATCGGCTACCTGCAGGATTTCCTCTTCTCGCCGGAACGGGCTCGCACGGAAGTCCGTTTCCTGTCGGGCGGCGAGCGGCACCGCGTGTTGCTCGCAAAGCTTTTCACGCAGCCCGCCAACGTGATCGTGCTCGACGAGCCGACGAATGACCTCGACGCCGAAACGCTCGAAATGCTGGAGCAGCGGCTCGTGGAGTTTGCGGGGACGATTCTCATGGTGAGTCACGACCGCGAGTTTCTCAACAACGTGGCCACGAGCGTGATCGCCTACGAGTCTGGCGGTGTGCGCGAGTATGTCGGCGGTTATGACGATTGGCTGCGGCAAAGGGCGGTGAGCGAGCCGAAGCCGCCGCAGCCTGCCGCACCCCCGCGGCGTCAGCCGGCTCCCGAGCCTGCAGCCGCTCCGCCGAAGCGACGCTCGTACAAGGAGCAGCGGGAACTCGAGAGCCTGCCCGGCACCATCGAGAAACTCGAGGCGGAGATCGCCTCGCTCCACGAGCAGGTCGCGCATCCTGCCTTCTATAAGCAGCCGGCCACCGAAATCGCCGCGATACAGCGTCGGCTCAAAGAGTTCGAGGCCGAGTTGGCCGCAGCGTTTCAGCGATGGGAAGCACTGGAGTAGGCCGTTCGGCAGGCGACGCATTGGCCGTGCGTCGATCTGCCCGGATGCGGTAGAATCGGTGCTGCCGTCGGGGTGACGGTGCCACATGCGAATGATGCCCACGGAGGTGCTGCCATGGTCCCCTCGATTGTTCCCGCTGCGTTTGCCGACCTCAACCGTCTGGGCGAGGGCGTGACCGACACCTGCCGCATGAAGATGACGCTGCCGAAGGTGCTGGCGAAGATGCCTTGGAATTGGGGCCGTGGTGCGGCGGCTGGCTGTGCCCGTGCCGTCGCGATTGCGATCGTCCTTTGCGGTGTCGGAGACGTCGCGAGAGGGGCGGAGCACACCAAGGACTCGCTCGAGGCCGTTCAGCAGGCTGTCGCGGATCAGAAGGCGGTGCTCGTCGACGTGCGCGAGCCGGACGAGTGGAACGAGGGGCATCTTGCCGGTGCGCGTTCCTTGCCCCTATCCATGCTGGAGCAGGGCATGAAGCCCGATGCACTCGCCAAGCGTTTGCCGAAGAACAAGATCATCTACATCCATTGCATGTCGGGCGGCCGCTGCCTTGCGGCTGCGGACGTGCTCGCACCGCTCGGCTACGACGTACGGCCTCTCGGACCTGGCTATCAGGCGCTGGTCTCCGCAGGCTTTCCTGCAGTCGTCGGTCGTTGAAGGGCGTCTGCGCGCTACCAGTATCTGACGAGCACGACGCCGGCAAACACCATCGCAGCGCCGATGGCCCTGCCGACGGTGAGCCCCTGCTGCGGCAGGTTCATCAGGCCGAAGTGGTCGAGCGCGAGCGAGCAGATCAGTTGCCCGGCCACCACTGCGGCGATGAAGGCCGCGGCACCGAGTTTGGGAGTGAGTGCCGCGCCCGCGAGCACGATCAGGGCTCCAAGCGGCCCCCCGATCCAATTCCACCAGGGCGTCTGCCGCATCACCATGACCGACGGCGGACTCGGCCGCAGCGCCAGCATCACGAGCATGGCCGTCATAATCGTGCCGCAGATCGAGAAAAAGGCGGCATAGCGGGGGTCGTCGAGGTTCGTGCGCAACGAACCGTTGGCCGCCGCTTGCAGGGCAATGCAGCCGCCTGCCGCGGTCGCCAGCAGAATCCAGAGGGTGTCCATGCACGGTCCTTTCCTTGAGCCGCTACTATACGCTTCACAGGATCTCGCAGGCCCAATTTTTCGCCCTGACAACACCCACAGCGTGCATGGATATCAGCATCGAGAGACGCGAGCAGGCTGCGGACGCGTCTGGTGATGCGGTCGTCGAGCTACTTGTTCGGGGCCGGATCGATGCGGAATCGGGCGCGGAACTGGAGCATGCCGTCGCGGAGGAAGTGCGTCGGGGTCAGCATGCCATCCGGCTCGACTGCACGGCGGTGAGCTTCTTGAGTTCCGCGGGCATTCGCGTGCTGTTCAACGTCCACCGTGCCGCCAAGGCTGCGGGCGGAAAGTGCCTCATCGGTGCCGCGAGCGAGCCGGTGGCCCGCGTGCTGGAGATGACTCGGCTGGCGACGATTCTCAGGGAGCCGCAGGAAGCAGGCGACCGCGGTCAGGCCCCGCCGGGCAATGGGCTCGCGGCGGCGGCCGACAGTGGTCCCTCCGCTGACCGTGAGGGCGGAATCCTCTTCGTCGGCTGGGAGTCGCCAGCCGACGATGGGCTGCAGGGCGTGGTTGTTGGTTCTTCCAACACCGCCCTGCTCGGACGGTTGGCCGCGACGGAGCCACGGCTTGTGCCACGCCACGCCTTCAGCCTCGGGCTGGCCGGCCTCGCCGATGACAGACCGCTCCCCGCGATCGCCGGTGAAATGGTGGCAGCCTGCGGGAGCGTGTTTCACCGCGGACCGCAGCCGTTCACGGCAGTTGACTACAGCCTGGGCGAAGGGAACCACGTGCCTGCAGTGCATCTCGCATCGGGTCTGATCTGGGAGGGCCTGCCGCGTGGCCGCGCCGGATTCGAACCGGCCGACGAGGAGCCGGCTGTGCGGTTCGACACGCTCGCGTCGGCGCTGCTTGAGCGCACGCAGGCTCGGTGTCTGGCGATGGTGGTGATCGCCGAGGTGCATGGCATCGTGGGAGTCGAACTGATCCGGCCGCTGGCCGATGCGACCGCCGAGGATCATCCTCTCAGCAGCGATCCCGCTGTCTCCTCGCGGTGGCTGAGCTTTTCCCGTGAGCCCGTGCACGCCCGCCAGACTGCGCTGATCGTGGGTGTGGTCGTTCGTGGAGATCCTGCCGGACCGCTGGTCGATTTCGTGCGGCCGCTCGGCCCCGGCGGTCCCGCGGGCCATGCCCATGCCGCGATTTTTCCCCTGCGTCCACTCAAGCGTGGCGCCGTCGATCTCACTGCCACGGTGGCCGACCTCGCGGCGTCCGAGCCGCTGGCCGTGATGCATCTTCTGGGTGATCCACAGCCGGTGCTCGGCAGCGGCCAGTCGGAGCTCGTCCGCGGATGTTGCTGGTTTGCACCATTGTCGGTCGCCGCGACGAAGCGATCGGAGGGAGCCGGCTCATGATCACGCTGCTCTCCACTTGGACCTTTGGCGTCGTGCTCGGGTTCGTGGCACTTGGCGTGTTCGTCAGCTACAAGCTGTTTTCATTCCCGGACATCACAACCGACGGTTCCTTCACGCTTGGCGCCGTCGTTGCCACGGTGCTGCTCGTGGCGGGTGTCGATCCCGTGCTTGCCACGCTCGCCGGCATGGCGTCGGGCGCCGCGGCGGGCAGTTGTACCGGTATGTTGCACGCCATCCTCGGCATCGAGCCGCTTCTCGCCGGCATTCTCATGACGACGGCGCTCGCGAGCGTGAATCTCGTGGTGCTGGGCCGCAGCAACGTGCCGCTCTCCGGCGTCCAGACGCTTCTCGACCGGGCCGAGGGGGCGTTTCTGCCCGCAGCGCGGCTGCTTGGATTCACCGAAGCGGCAGCCGGAGAAGCCGCCCGGTTGGGCTTCGTGCTGGTGGCTGCCGCCGTGGCGGTCCTCGTGCTCTACGCCTTCTTCCGCACCCGGCTTGGAACCGCGATGCGGGCCGGCGGCGATACACCCACGATGGCCCGGGCGCTTGGCCGCAACACGGGCGGGCTCACGGTGGCAGGGCTCGCGATCGCCAACTCACTGACGGCGCTCTCTGGAGCGGTCATCGCGCAATATCAGGGCTTCGCCGACGTGCAGATGGGGATCGGCATGGTGGTGTGGGGCATGGCAAGCGTGTATCTGGGCGCGGCCCTCGTTGGACATGTGCGCCTGGGCGGGGCGCTCCTGGCCACGCTCGCCGGCAGCGTGACGTTCCGGCTGCTCGTCGCCGCCGCGCTCCGCGCCGGTCTCAACCCCGACTGGCTCAAGTTCACGACAGCCATCGTCGTGCTGACGGCGCTCGTCGCGCCGCGGCTCTTCGTGCGACGGCAGCAGGCTTCGGTCGCACGGTAGCACCGGCCGCGCCGGACAATTCACTCACAAACATTTCCGATGCTCGAACTCTGCGATGCCACCGTGACGTTCTCTGCCTCCGGCGGGCCACTGGTCCGTGCGGTTGATGGAGTATCGCTGACAATTCCCAGCGGCCAGTTCGTCGTGGTCATCGGCACCAACGGCTCCGGGAAAAGCACCCTGTTGGGGTCGATCGCGGGCACCGTCCGGCTCGACGGCGGCAGCATTCATCTGACCGGCCATGACATCACGCGGTGGAGGGAAGATCAGCGGGCCAGACTGGTAGGACGTGTCTTCCAGGATCCTCGGGCAGGGACGGCCGGCAGCCTGACCGTGCTGGAAAACATCGCCGTTGCCGCCTGCCGTGGCCGGCGGGCCGGGCTGGGGTGGGCGACCAGCCGCAGTCTGCGGAACGACGCAGCCCGGCGGCTGATGGGAATCGTGCCTGGGCTCGAAACCCGTCTCGACCAGCCGATCGGCTCGCTCTCGGGGGGGCAGCGGCAGATCGTGACGCTGGTCATGGCAACGTGGCATCGGCCCGACCTGTTGCTGCTCGACGAACATACCGCGGCGCTTGATCCGGCAGCTGCCGACCGGGTGGTTCAGGCCACGGCGCGGCTCGTCCGCGAACAGAACCTGACGGCCCTGATGGTGACGCATTCGCTCGCGCAGGCCGCATCGCTTGGCGACCGGCTGCTGCTCGTGCACAGGGGACGCATCGCTCTCGACGTGCATGGAGCGGCCAAGCGGCGGCTCTCCGCCGATGACCTGGCGTATCGCTTCGACCGGCTGCGGTCGGCCGATCAACTCGACGAATCCGCCGCGCGTTCGCTCTCCGAGCTCTATGTGTAGGAGCGGAACAAGACAGCCATGATCAGATCTCACATTCTGTCGTTTCTTCGCCGTGCGTTGCCGACGGTGGCACTGCTGGCAGGGGCGTCTGCACTCCTGCTGCTCAGCGACAGGCAGTCGGCCAAGCGTGCGCTGCCGGCGATCGCCGTGCTTCAGCAGACCAGTTCGATGGTGCTCGAGGATGCGGTCCAAGGGATGATCGCGGGGCTCGCCGAACGCGGCTTTGTCGACGGCAAGACGGTGACGATCCGCCGCTACAACGCCGAGGGGGACATGGCGCAGAGCAATGCGATCGCCCGCGAGATCGTCGGTGGTCCGTTCGATCTGGTGCTCACCTCCAGCACGCCGTCGTTGCAGGCAGTGGCTACGGCCAACGCTCGCGGCCGGCTGAAACACGTGTTCGCAGCGGTTGCGGATCCGTTTTCCGCGGGCGTGGGTCTCGACCGTGGCGATCCGCTGGTGCATCCGCCGCATCTGGTCGGCTATGGCAGCCTGGCGCCGGTGAATGCGACCTTTCTCATCGCCCGGCGGCTGTATCCACGCCTGGCACGCGTGGGCGTGGCACACAATCCGTCCGAGAGCAATTCCCGGCGATTCATGGAACTCGCGAGGGCCAGTTGCGGGGCACTGGGCATCCAACTGCTCGAAGCCCCGGTGGAGAATTCCGCGGGCGTGATGGAGGCGGTGCAGTCGACGATCGCTCGGGGTGCGGAGGCGATCTTCGTGCCGGGCGACACAACGGTCGTCAGCGCGGTGGACTCTGTCATCGCCACCGCCGGCAAGGCGGGCGTTCCGGTGTTCAGCGTGAATCCGGGCATGCCCGACCGCGGCACGCTGTTCGATGTCGGCTTCAATTTTCGTGAGGTGGGGCTCGTGGCCGGCCGGCTGGCAGCCGACCTGCTCGCCGGCACCGATCCCAGAACCGTGTCGATCCGCGAGACATCCCACGAGATTCCGCCCTATCTCGTGCTCAATCTCGCCACGAAGGCGGCGGCTCCAGACCTGTGGCAGGTGCCCGACGACCTCAAGCCGCAGGCGCGGTATCTGATCGACCACTCCGGACGGCACGACCAGCCCGACGCGGTGCTGCAGGGACCGTTCGACGAGGTGCCATTGCGGTAGGTGTGCGGCCGCCCACGGGGCTGGTCTTTGCATGCCGCGGCACCTGACGGGCCCCGTGTTCAAGGTCGATGTGCCGTCGACGGATCCCTTGAGCACTCCCGCGATCGGCCTCGGGCTTGGGTCAGTTTGCCCGGACTGCCCAGAATGCCGGCAGCATGGCCGTCGCCCTGTCCTGCCCCAGAGGTAGCCTCTCGCCAGCCTTCCGGAGCAGACCTCGAGAACGACGGGCTTGGCTCGCAGGGTGTGTGAGTCGATACCACCCGCATGAGGAGTCGCAACGAGCGGAGTCAGCGTGTGTCCGGTTGTCTGCTGACGACGCCGGCGCACCGGCACCGCTGTCGGCGACCCGCCGTCGTGCGGCCGACGCTCTCCTCGCTGCGGATCGCTCCCGGCACCGTCGGCGGAGCAGCGGAGCGACGGGCGCTTTTGGGCCCCGAGGCGTTCGAACACGTGATGGCTCCGCTGGTCGATCGACGCGTCGGGTATGTACAGCCGCTGGGGCATGTCGGCGATGCCATCATCGAACTGGCCATGACACAGCTGTTCGCCGAGTATGGCATTCGGTGGCTGCCGCTGGATCTCGATGATCCAGCCGAGGTCGATACGATCGTGTTCGGCGGCGGCGGCAGCATGGGCAGGCGGTCGGCGCCGAATCATGCGATTCGGACGCAGGCGCTCACGCTCGGCCTGCCGGTCGTCATCCTGCCGCAGTCTTTCACCGACCGGGAGGACCGGCCTTTTGCCAGCGTGTTCGTGCGCGAGCAGGCGAGCCGCTGCCTGCGGCCCGACGGCATTCTGGCCCCCGACCTCGCGCTTGGTCTGGCGTGGCCTGCCGCCGGTCCGCCGGTGCAGGACCTCGGCCTCCTGATGCGGCGCGACCATGAGCGGACAGGCCGTCTGCTGCAACTCGCCCGAGATCCTGTCGCCCTCTGCGAAACACCCGCCGAGACGCTTGCTCTGGCGTCTCGGTATCGGCGGATCATCACCGACCGATTGCACTTTGCGATCGCCGGACTGCACGCCGGCCGCGATGTCACGCTCCTGCCGAACAACTACCACAAGAACCGTTCGATGCACGAGACCTGGCTGGCAGGTCTCGGCTGCCATTTTGCGGAGAGCGTGGAGGCGGCGCTCTTGCAGCATGCGGCAGCGGCCCGCCGCGTGCGGGCTGCCGCGTAGTCTTCCGATGCCTTCCGCGGGCAGTGCCGGTCCTGGTCGTGGGGTCAGCGATCGAGCGGCAGGCCGCAGGCTTCGAGCACCGCGGCCTGTACCGCGAGGTCGTGGGCGTGCGAGAAGGCAAACGGCTTGGCGCCGCGGATGGCGGCAGCCATGTCGGCGGCATCGTCGACATAGCGGGTGTAGTCGGGCAGATGAACCCGCTGCGTTCCTGCAGCGTGCCCGCCCCGCGGTTGTGTCAGCGTGAGTTGCACCACCGGCTTGTCGAGGGGTTGGATATGCAACGTTCCCTCCGTGCCGCAGACCGTGAACTGACGACGGGCAAAACCGTCCACGTCGACCGCGGCGGTGCGGATCGTCGCCGTTGCCTGCGGATACTCGAGCACCGCGAGCATGTTGTCCGCGAGGCCGTCTGGCAGCGGTGACGAATGCCGCGAGAACCCGACGACGCGATCTGGCTTGCCAAGCACTCCGACCGTGAGATCGATCAGGTGGCAGCCGAGTTCGAGCATCGTTCCGCCTGGCTGCCGCGCGAGTTCGCGTCGGCTCGCTGGGTCGAGCACCTTGCCCATAACCGCGTGGATCTCGAAAATCTCACCCAGCCAGCGTTCTGTGACCGCCTTCCGGAGCATGGCGATTGCCGGGTTGTAGCGGTACATGTATCCCATCTGAACGATGAGGTCTTGCTTGGCTGCGGCGTCGAGGATCCTTTGGAACTGCGGCAGCGACGTGCCAGCCGGCTTGTCGATGTGCACGTGCTTGCCGGCCGCGACGCACGCCTCGGCATTGTCGAGCAGATCGGGCACGGCGGTCTCCACGAGCACCGCCTGCAGTCCGGGGATCGCGAGCAACTGCTCACGCGTCATCCACGGCAGACCGCTGAACGTGGGGTCTCCCTCGGCTTTCCCTCGCGCCTCGGCGTCGGACTCCACCACGCCCACGACTTCGTAGTCGGGCGACTCGCGGTAGACGCGGAGTTTTGTCGCATGACCATGCGTGACGCCGATCTGCCCGACTCGGATCGGTCCGGGCCCCGCAACGGGATCGGCTGCTGCTGCTCTGGCTGCCACCGCAGCGATCGTCGCTGTTTCCAGGAAGCCGCGGCGGGAAAGCGAGCTGGGCATGACGGTGTTCCCTTTTGGCGATGGGCTTGGACAGGGACGCGTTTCGAGTCAGATCAGATTTCGCCCACGGAAATTATGAGGCGTTGCGTGGGGCCGACGCAATCGGGCCCGAGTCGCACCTGCAGAGCGTGATCGGCCTGCAGACCCTGAAGCTTGGGAGATCTTTCCGCTCGGGGCACCGCATCCGCTTGGGGCACCGCATCCGCTTGGGGCACCGCATCCGCTTGGGGCACCGCATCCGCTTGGGGCACCGCATCCGCTTGGGGCACCGCATCCGCGAGGGACAGGCGCGGCGTTGGGAGGCCATCGGGCCGCCGCCGACTGGCTGCCGGAGCGCGAGTGAGTCCGGGACAGGTCGGCGACTTTCCGGAACGGCTGGCGGCCGGGGCCACAGCAGGGTATGAAGATCTCCATGCGTGCGATCTCTGTCGTCCTGTGGGGCTGTCTGTTCTTCGTCGCGGCGGCGGCATCCGCCGCGCCGCCGCTCCGCGTAGGCATGGAACTGTCCTACCCGCCCTTCGAGATGACCGATCCGCAGGGGCGGCCGACGGGTGTGAGCGTGAGAATCGCCGAGGCCCTGGGGCGGCATCTGGGCCGCGATGTGGCCGTCGAAAACATCGCGTTCGACGGTCTCATTCCAGCGCTCAAGACCGGGAAGATCGACTGCATCATCTCTTCGATGACGGCCACGCAAGAGCGAAGCCGTTCGATCGCCTTCTCCGAACCCTATCTGAAGACAGGGCTGGCGCTGCTCGTGGGCAAGGATTCGCCGGTGCAGTCGGCTGCCGATCTCGATGTTGCCGGCCGCGCGATCACCGTCAAGAAAGGGACGACAGGACATCACTATGCCTCGACGACCCTGAAGCGGGCCCGCCTCTTGGTGCTCGACAAGGAGTCGGCGGCGGTCATGGAGGTGGCGCAGGGGAAGGCGGACGCCTTCATCTACGACTCGCTATCGGTCTTCCAAAACCACAAGCGGCACCCCCGCACGACGCGGGCCCTGCTCCGGCCGTTTCGCGAGGAGACGTGGGCGGTCGGGCTGCGGCCGGGCGACGCGCAGTTTCGCGAACAGGTCAACACGTTCCTCAAGGAGTTCCGGGCGGCTGGAGGCTTCGAGAAGCTCGGCGACGAATTTCTACCGGAGGAAAAGGCCGCCTTCAGGGCCCAGGGAATCCCGTTCTATTTCGAATGAGTCTCGGGACCGTGAAACGGATCGAAAAAGGAATGCAGGTCTTTTCCCCGCTGAGCCGTTAGACTTGAGGGCATGCCCCGCTGGCTTGCCCATGTGATCGTCGTCCTCCTTTTTGCGGCTCTTCTTGCAGTCGCGTTCTCGCGGGTGAACTACGCCTGGAATTGGACGGGTGTGTGGGAGTATCGCGAGAAACTGCTGCAGGGCTTCGGCGTCACCGTCGCCCTCAGTGTGGCCTCGCTCGTGGCCAGCACCCTCATCGGCATGCTGGCGGCGTTGCTGCTTGGATCGACAAACACGCTGCTGGAGGCGGTGGGCCGCGTGTACGTCGAGCTCATCCGTGGCACGCCGCTGCTGGTCCAACTGCTCATCGGCTTCTACGTGGTGGCCAGCGCCGTCGGCCTCGAGAACCGCTACGTCGTGGGAGTGCTGCTGTTGTCGCTCTTCAGCGGCGCCTACATGGCTGACATTTTCCGCGGCGGACTCGCCGCCATCCCGCAGACGCAGCGGGATTCCGCGAGGGCCATCGGACTCACCCCCTGGCAATCGTTTCGGCTCGTGATCCTGCCGCAGGCGATCCGCCTCGTGCTGCCCGCCGTGGCAGGCCAGTTCGTGTCGCTGATCAAGGATTCCTCGCTGCTCTCGGTGATTGCCGTCGCCGAGTTCACGCTCGCCGCCCAGGAGGTGAATGCCTTCACCTACTCGACGCTCGAAAGCTATCTGCCGCTGGCCGCTGGCTACCTCCTGCTCACGCTGCCTCTGTCGGCAGTGTCGCGGCTGCTCGAGCGCCGCTACCGGTATGAGGCATGAATGCGCACACGCCAGAAGACCCTGCACCCTGAAGAGCGGGCATCATGAACCTTGAGATCAGCGGCCTCGTGCAGCGATTCGGGGCGACCACCGTGCTCGACCACTTGGAAGTCCGCACCGGCGATGTGCGGTCGCTCGTGCTCGTGGGGCCTTCGGGAGGCGGCAAGTCGACGCTGCTACGAATCTTGGCGGGGCTCGACGTGCCGGTGGCCGGCAGCGTGACTTTCGATGGCGAACCGCTCCCGCGGGATGAAGCGTCGCTACGTGCCTACCGCCGGACGGTGGGCACGGTGTTCCAGGCCTACAACCTGTTTCCTCACCTGACCGCCATGGAGAATCTGCTGTTGCCGCTGGTGCACGTGCACGGACTGTCCGAGCCGGAGGCGCAGGCTCGGGTCCGGGAGCCGCTGGAGCGGTTTCATCTCGCCCAACATGCCCACAAGCGTCCAGCCGAACTGTCGGGCGGCCAGAAGCAGCGGATCGCCATCCTGCGGGCACTCGTCGTGCGGCCAAGGCGATTGTTTCTCGACGAGCCGACATCGGCGCTCGATCCGGAGATGACGGCCGAGGTGCTGGAGATGATCGGCGAACTGAAGGATCTGGGCACGCAATTCGTGCTCGTCACCCATGAAATGGGATTCGCCCGCCGTGCGGCGGACGTCGTGGCATACATCGGCGACGGCCGGGTGCTCGCCCATGGCCCGCCGGCCGCGATCTTCGACACCTGTGACGTCTCCAGCGTACGGAGTTTCTTCGCTAAAATCCTGCACTGACCCCGCATCGAGAATCGGAGTGAGGCCCATCCATGAACGAAATCAACGAGTCGATCGAAGCGCCGCGGCGGGCCTTGCTCGGCTCACTGATCGCGGACGCCATCGCGATGCCGGTGCATTGGTATTACGACCGGCAGGCGCTGACCCGGGATTACGGCACGATTACGGGCTATGTCGCCCCGAAGCATCCCCACCCCGACAGCATTCTCTGGCGGTCAAGCTACAAGGCTGCAAGCCCGAAGACCGACATCCTGCGGGAACAGGCTGAATACTGGGGCAAGCGAGGCATCCACTACCATCAGTTTCTGGCCGCGGGGGAAAACACGCTCAACCAGCAGTTGGCCGTCGAACTCTACGAGATGGCCCGCCGCGATCGGGATTACGATCCCGAGCGGTGGCTCGACCGCTACATCGCCTTCATGCTCGCGCCCGGCCGACACCGCGACACCTACGTCGAGGAATACCACCGTGACTTTTTCACGAACCTCGCCGCCGACCGTAAGCCGATCAATTGCGGTGTCCGAGACGTGCACATCGGCGGACTCGTGCCCGTTCCCGCGCTCGTTGCGGCATTCGGTCCCCGCCATCCCGACCTGCGACGGATCGTGCGGCTCCATGTCGGCCTCACGCACAAGGATGACGAGGTGCTCGACGCGGCCGACGTGCTGACCAAGATGCTGATCCATGTCTGCCAGGGGGAGGATCTTCGCACAGCGATTCTCGACCACGCCAACGGGTGGATCTCTGCGGCGAAGATTCGCGAATGGGATCGTCATCCCGACGACGCCGTTGTCGGACGGTTTCTCAGCCCGGCCTGCTACATACCGGACGCTTTCCCGGCAGCTCTCTTCCTGGCCTGGCGCTATGCCGGAGACTTCGCCGCCGGCGTCTGTGCCAATGCTCAGGTCGGGGGCGATAACTGCCACCGGGGTGCGGTCGTCGGATCGCTTCTGGCGGCCAGTGCCCCGATTCCCGGCCCCTTTCTGGAAGGCTTGCGACTGGGTGCTAGAGTGTCGGGGTAGTTTTTCCGACCTCAAACCGTGCACGCATGAATCCGATCGCTCCCGAGGCTTCCCGCGGCCGCTTCGCCGCTCTGTCCGCACCGCTCGTTCCTACGAAAACGGTGCTCCTGACGGCCGATCCAACGGCCTCTGATCCGGTGGCCGCAAAGCGGCAGGAGATCCGTCGTTATTTCCACCAGACCAGCGAAGTCTACGAACAGCTGTTTGCGCTCATCCGCGACGATGCGTCGTATTACGAACGGCACGAACCGCTTCGACACCCGCTCATCTTCTACTTCGCCCATCCTGCTGTTTTTTATGTCAACAAGCTCATCGCCGGCCGGTTCATCTCTGGCCGGGTCGATGCCGGGCTCGAGTCGATGATGGCCGTGGGCGTGGATGAGATGTCGTGGGATGACCTCAATACGGCCCACTATGACTGGCCACGCGTTGCGACGGTCCGCGACTATCGGGCGGGCGTCCGGCAGATGGTCGATGCTTTCATCCAATCGATGCCGCTGGAACTGCCGATCCGCCAGGATTCTCCGGCCTGGATCATCCTCATGGGCATCGAGCACGAGCGGATCCATCTGGAGACATCGAGCGTGATCATGCGGCTGATGCCGCTCGACGAACTGCGGCATGGCGACGAGCTGTCGGCGGCGGAGCGGACGCTCTGGTCGATCTGCGGCAGTGTGGGTCGGCCGCCGGTCAATGAATGGATCCCGGTCGCGGGGCAGACCGTGCGACTGGGCAAGCCGGACGACGACCAGACCTTCGGCTGGGACAACGAATACGGCGTCGAAGAGGTGAAGGTGCCCGGCTTCCAAGCTGCCCGCCGGCTCGTTTCCAACGAGGAGTTTCTGGCCTTCGTCGAGGATGGAGGCTACGCCCGCGAAGAGTGGTGGACGGAGGAGGGCCGCGGCTGGCTGCACTATACGCGTGCCGAGCATCCCAAATTCTGGGTGCGGCGTGGCGCCGGTCCCAAAGGGCATTCTGTCTTCTGGCAGCGAAACCTGATCCAGGAGATGCCCTTGCCGCTGAATTGGCCCGTCGAGGTCAACTGTTTGGAAGCGCAAGCCTACTGCGGCTGGCTCGCTGCTCGTACTGGCGAAAACGTCCAACTGCCGACCGAGCCGCACTGGTATGCCCTTCGTCATACGCTGCCGTCGGCGCTCGCCGCGGATCAGCCCGACTGGAAGGTCGCGCCGGGCAACATCAATCTGGAACACGGTGCCTCGAGCACGCCGGTCGACGCATTTCCGCAGGGCGAATTCTGCGACGTGGTCGGCAACGTCTGGCAGTGGACACGGACGCCGATCATGCCCTTCAAGGGTTTCGAGGTGCATCCGCTCTACGACGATTTCTCGGTGCCGACATTCGATGGCCGTCACAACCTCATCAAGGGCGGGTCGTGGATCTCCACCGGCAACGAATCGCTCGCCAGCGCCCGCTACGCCTTCCGCCGCCATTTCTTTCAGCACGCCGGGTTTCGTACGGTCGTCGAAGAGCCGGGGAGCGAAGCGGCCACCGAGGGGTCGCGGCTCTATGAGACCGATCAACTCGTCACCCAGTATCTTGAATTCCACTTCGGTCCGGCGTCGCTGAACGTGCCGAACTTTCCGCAGGCCTGCGTGGAGGCCGCCATGCGGCACGTGCCAGAGTTCCAACGACGGAAATGCCTCGACATCGGCTGCTCGGTGGGGCGGTCGGCTTTTGAATTTGCCCGGTTCTTCGAGCACGTCGATGCCGTCGACTTCTCGGCCCGATTCATCCAGTCGGGTGTGAGACTGCAGCAGGGCAGCGACCTGATCTACGAGATTCCAACGGAAGGGGAGTTGACAGTCTCGCGGACCATTTCCCTCGACCGTCTGCAGTTGTCGAACGGCTGTTCCCGGGTGTTCTTCATGCAGGGGGATGCCTGCAACTTGAAGGCCCTGTATACCGGCTACGATCTCGTGTTTGCGGGCAACCTCATCGATCGCCTCTACGATCCCAGACTGTTTCTCGATGGCATCGCGGAACGGATACTGCCCGGTGGTCTGCTCGTGATCACCTCCCCCTACACATGGCTCGAGGAATACACCCCCAAGGCCAAGTGGATTGGCGGTCGTCGTGAGCACGGCGAGCCTCTTTCCACGCTGGACGGGCTGACGCGAACGCTCGAACCGCGGTTTTCCCTGCTGCACCGTGAAGATGTCCCATTCGTAATCCGCGAGACGGCGAGAAAATACCAGCATTCGCTGGCCGAGATGACCGTCTGGCGGCATCATTGACCGGCGGACGAGTGGTGTGGTACCAACACAGTATTGAGAAAAGCGACTTCGCGGGGTCTTGCGTGGGCTGCGGAGTCTCAGGCGTTCTCCCCCACTGGCGGTTGGATCATGGCGAAAGAAGCCCCCTTCGATCCCTGTCGACAATGGCTCGGTATCGATGCTGTGCACCTGGGAAATGCCCGCCTTGTGCTGGGGATTTCACCGGATGAAGTGGATCCGGTCGCGGTTTTCCGGGCCGCTGACGCCCGTTTGACACTTCTCCGTTCAATTTCGCCGGGGCCATTCGAGATGGCCCGGACCGGACTCATTGCACGCGTGGAGGAGGCGCGGGAGAAATTGCTCGCCGAATGCGCTGCCACGCCACAGCGGCCGCGGCTCAGCGCGGCAGGCCCTTTCGCCATGCCCCCGCCGCCCTCGCAGCGGGCAGCCAGTTCGCCGCAGCCTCCCCCGATGCCGCCTACGGCTGCTCGCCGGTCGCCTTCCGCCGGGCCCGTCCCTGCCGTCGCTGAACCGCCTCCGGTGCCAGGCGGAGCCTTTGATGGCGGCGGCGTCGAGACGATCACCATCCGCACGACGGTCTACAGGAAGAAAACACCGGTGGCGGGCATCGCCTTGACCGTCCTGGCCTTATCCGCCGTGGCCGGCGGTCTCCTGTACTTCGCCGTCTACGGAAATGTGCAGGGGACGAGGCAGGGCCCGCGACAGGTTACCCGCGTGGATGTGGCGGCCGTTCCGCGAACGCCGGATCCTCAAAACAACCAGACGGGCCGGCCTGCGCAGCCGTCCGCCCATACGACTGTCGATGCTGCGGA
>JBIIMX010000172.1:0-6875 GCA_044337765.1 Pirellulales bacterium
GACGCCAACGTGCTTCAGACCACACGAGCGGGGGTAGCCACCGGCCTGGTCAGCGTGCCCAACCGATATATGCACTCCGCGGTGGAGACGATTTCGCTCGACGACGCTGACCGCACGGCAGATCTCCTGGCGGCATTTGTCCGCGGACTGGAGGGCAAGATCGATTGGGCGCCGTAGCCTTGTTGCCAGCCGCGGCTCGTGGAACGGGCCGTTGCAGGCCGTGAAGGTGGGATTGCCCTGCCAAAACGGCACTCGTTCCTCGGGCACCAAACGGCCGTCCCGTGGGCCGTCTTAATTTGGAAAAGACCGCGGCAGTTGTCCTGTTTCCCCAGAACCGACCTACTTTGGCACGCAGGTTGCTTAATACTCTGGCCAACCGGCAGGGACTGCCAATTCAACACGTTTTCTCGTTGCTATTCGTCAATCTTTGGAGGAGTTTCTCGTGGCCAAACAAATGGTGTTCGACGATGAGGCCCGTCAGCCGCTGCTTGCCGGTGTTTCCAAGCTCGCCCGGGCGGTGAAGAGCACGCTCGGCCCGCGTGGCCGCAACGCCGTTCTCGACAAGGGCTGGGGCTCGCCAAAGGTTACGAAGGACGGCGTCACCGTCGCCGAGGAAATCGACCTCGAAGACCCCTATGAAAACCTCGGGGCACAGCTGGTGAAGGAAGCCGCCAGCAAGACCAATGACGTTGCCGGCGACGGAACCACCACGGCCACCGTGCTCGCCGAGGCGATCTTTCGCGAGGGCCTCAAAATGATCGCCGCCGGCGCCGATCCGATGGCGTTGGCCCGTGGCATTCACCGGGCGGTCGAGGCCGTTTCGAAGTCGATCCTCTCGATGGCGACGCCGATCAACGAGAAGAACAAGAAGGAGTTGATGCAGATCGCCACGATCGCAGGCAACAACGACCCCGCGATTGGCAATGTGCTTTCCGACGCCTTCCTCAAGGTGGGCAAAGACGGGGTCATCACCGTCGAGGAAGGAAAGCAGGCTGAGACGACGGTGGACGTGGTCGAGGGCATGCAATTCGACCGCGGGTTCCTCTCGCCCCACTTCGTCACCGACGCGGAGTCGCAGGTCTGCGAGATGGAAAATCCCTACATCCTGATTTTCGAGGAGAAGATCTCGAGCGCCAAGAATCTTGTTCCGTTGCTCGAGGCGATCAGCAAGGCCGGCAAGCCGTTGGTCGTGATCGCGGAAGATGTCGAGGGTGAGGCCTTGGCCACGCTCGTGGTGAACAAACTCCGTGGCATCGTGCAGTCGGTCGCCATCAAGGCGCCGGGCTACGGTGATCGCCGGAAGGCGATTCTGGGCGACCTCGCGGTGCTCACCGGCGGGCAGGCGATCTACAAGGACCTTGGAATCGCGCTCGACGCCGTCAAACTCAGCGATCTGGGCCGGGCCAAGAAGGTGATCATCGAGGCTGAAAACACCACGATCGTCAGTGGTGCTGGCACGAAGGACGCCATCGACGGTCGCGCCAAGCAGATCCGTGCCGAGATCGAGTCGACAACCAGCGACTACGACCGCGAGAAACTGCAGGAGCGGCTGGCGAAGATCGCGGGGGGCGTTGCCCAGATCAACGTCGGTGCCGCGACCGAGACCGAGATGAAGGAGCGAAAGGCCTTGATCGACGACGCCAAGAGTGCCGTTCAGGCGGCGTTGGCCGAGGGCATTGTCCCCGGCGGTGGCGTGGCTCTGCTGAGGAGCGAGAAGTCGATCGAGAACCTGATCGCCAAGGGTGAACTCGATGCCGATGAGAAGATGGGCGCGTCGATCGTGAAGCAGGCCCTGCGGTATCCCCTGGAGGCGATCGCTGCCAATGCCGGAATGGACGGCTCGGTGGTGGTGAACCGGGTGCGGCACATGAAGGGCAAGAACGACGGTTACGACGCGGACAAGTCGGAGTACTGCGATCTCGTCAGCGCCGGCGTCATCGATCCCGCGAAGGTCGTCCGCACCGCCTTGCAAAACGCCGCGAGCGTGGCGGCCCTGCTCCTCACGACAGATTCGCTGGTCACCGAAATCCCGAAGGCCGAGGAGGAAGGTGGTGGCGATGGCCACGATCACCACGGCATGGGCGGTGGCATGCCCGGCATGGGTGGCATGGGCGGCATGGGTGGCATGGGCGGCATGCCTGGCATGGGCGGCATGATGTGATCACCGGCGAGAGGCCGGCGCAGCCCGCCGGCCAGTCGCGACCCCAAGTTTTTCAGGTTTCTATTCCGGTTCGTACCCCTGTTTTGGAGTGTTTGAGTCATGGCTGCCAAGAATCTGAAGATCCGTCCTCTCGATGACCGTGTGGTGGTGGAGCCCGTTGAGGCCGAAGAGCGAACCGCCGGCGGGATCGTGTTGCCCGATTCGGCCAAAGAGAAGCCGCAGCGTGGCCACGTCGTGGCGATGGGCCCCGGCAAGCTGTTGGAAAACGGCGGCCGTGCGCCGCTCTCGGTCGCCATTGGTGACCAGGTGATCTATGGCAAGTATTCCGGCAGCGACATCGAGGTCGACGGCCACGACGTGAAGATCCTGCGCGAGAGCGACATCCTCGCGAAGGTGATGAGCTGATTGATCCCGTCGATGTCGCTGTGGTTCCGTTCCCTCGCACCCAATTCAGTCCAGCCACTTTTCAGGAGTAACGACTCGTGCCCAAGCAACTGATGTTCGACGACAACGCCCGCGCCAAACTGCTCAAGGGCGTCGAAAAACTGGCTGGTGCCGTCGCTGTGACGATGGGACCGACCGGCCGCAACGTGATCATCGACAAGTCGTTCGGCGGCCCCACCGTCACCAAGGACGGGGTGACCGTGAGCAAGGAGGTGGACTTGGAGGATGCCTTCGAGAACATGGGTGCAAAGCTCGTGAACGAAGTCGCCTCGAAGACTTCCGATCTGGCCGGTGACGGCACGACCACTGCCACGGTGCTCGCGCGGGCGATCTTCCGCGAGGGCACGCGGAACGTCGCGGCCGGCAGCAACCCGACGGCAGTGCGCCGCGGAATCGACAAGGCTGTGACAGCGGCCGTTGAGCGGCTGATGCAGATCGCTCGGAAGGTCGAGCGGCCTGAGGAGATCGCCCAGGTCGGGGCCATCAGCGCCAATAACGACCGCTCGATCGGCGATCTTCTGGCCGAGGCGCTGCAGCGAGTGGGCAAGGATGGCGTCATCACCGTCGAAGAGGGCAAGACGACCGAAACGACCGTGCGTTTCGTGGACGGCATGCAGTTCGACAAGGGCTTCGTGTCGCCATATTTCGTCAACAAGCCGGCCGAAATGATCTGCCAGCTCGACGACGCACTGATCCTGATCCACGAGAAGAAGATCTCGAACCTCCGCGATCTGCTTCCGCTGCTCGAGAAGGTCGCCCAATCGGGCAAGCCGCTCCTGATCATCGCCGAGGATGTCGACGGAGACGCCCTCACGGCGCTGGTCGTCAACAAGCTCCGTGGCGTGCTCAACATCTGCGCCTCGAAGGCTCCCGGCTTCGGTGACCGCCGCAAGGCCATGCTCGGCGATATTGCCACCCTCACGGGAGGCACGCTTATCTCCGAGGACCTCGGGCTCAAGCTCGAGAGCCTCGATCTTTCCCACCTCGGTCGGGCCAAGAAGATCACGGTTGACAAGAGCGAGACCACGATCGTGCAGGGTGCCGGCAAGCAGGACGAGGTGCAGGCCCGTGTGCATCAACTCCGCAACCAGATCGAGGGCACCGATAGCGAGTATGACCGCGAGAAACTGCAGGAGCGGCTGGCCAAACTGACCGGCGGCGTTGCGATCGTCTCGGTCGGTGCCGGCACCGAGGCCGAGATGAAGCAGAAGAAGGCCCGCGTCGAGGATGCCCTGCATGCAACGCGGGCGGCTGTCGAGGAGGGAATCGTGCCAGGTGGCGGTGTCGCCCTGCTCCGCTGCCGTGAGGCCGTGGAGAAGGCCCGATCGCAGGCCAAGGGTGACGAGAAGATCGGAGTCGATATCGTGCTCCATTCGCTCGAGGCTCCGATCCGGCAGATCGCCGAGAATGGTGGCATCGACGGCGCCGTGGTGGCCGACGAGGTCGCCGACAAGGACCTGAACATGGGCTACGACGCGAACAAGGGCGAGTATGTCGACATGCTCAAGGCGGGGATCATCGACCCGGTGAAGGTCGTTCGCGTCGCATTGACCAACGCGGCGAGCATCGCCGGCCTCATGCTCACGACCGAGGCTCTCGTCACGAATCTCGACAAGGATGACACCAAGAAGCGTCGGGCTGAAGGCAGCGTTCGCTAACGGTCCGTGAAACAATCCACGTCCAGGCCTTTCTTCGCGCTGCCGTCTGCGTCGGGACAGGCCGGTGCGTCGGGACCGCTGGGACTTCCTGGACATCTTGGACTTCCTGGGCATGGCCAACGAACGCGATTACTACGAAGTGCTGGGAGTGGAACGCCGGGCTGGTGGCGGAGAAATCGCCGACGCATACCGCAAACTGGCGATCCGATTTCATCCCGACAAGAACCCCGGCAATACCGAGGCCGCTGACCGCTTCAAGGAGGCGGCTCGGGCGTTCGAAGTCCTGTCCAACGACGAACTGCGGGCCCGCTATGACCGCTATGGTCATGCGGGGCTGCAGGGCGGCGCGAGACACGACTTCAACGATCTTTCCGATGTCTTCGACGCCTTTGGCGACCTGTTCGGTGGCGGCATGTTCGGCGGTGGTGGCCGGCGGACCAACCGGGCACGCCAGGGGCGGGACGTTTTTTCGACCGTTTCGCTGTCGCTGCTGGAGGCCGCCCGAGGCGCCGCCAAGACTATCGAATTCTCCAGGCACGAACAGTGCGGCAGTTGCGATGGCAGCGGCGCGAAAAAAGGCACGAAGCCTCAGCCATGTGAGTATTGCGCGGGTCATGGTCAGGTGATCCAGTCGGCCGGTGTCTTCCGGCTGCAGACCACCTGCCCCTCCTGCCGAGGCGCCGGCACCATCATCCGTGACAAGTGTCCGGACTGCGGTGGCGAAGGGCTGACCATGGAGCACGTCGAACGGCGGGTCACGATTCCCGCCGGTGTCGATCGCGATGTGCGGGTCCGTCTGGCGGGAGAGGGCGAGCCGGGAGGCAACGGCGGGCCGCCGGGCGACTGCTACTGCGTGATCGAAATCGAGGATCATCCATTTCTCACCCGCGAGGGCCGCGACCTCCACTGCGAGGTGCCGATCACGTTCAGCCAGGCAGCCCTGGGCGCAACCGTGGAGGTGCCCACGCTCGATGGACCGAAGCCACTGACCATCGCCCGTGGCACGCAGGCGGGGGATGTGGTCCGGGTGAAGGGACTCGGCATGCCCGAGGTGCGGGGCCGCGGCATTGGCGACCTGCACGTGCACGTTCACGTGGAGGTGCCAAAGACACTCTCGCCTCTGGCGGAACAACTGCTGCGGGATCTGGCTGCCGAGGAGCAGAAGGCCGTCAGCCCGAAGCGGTCGAGTTTTTTCGAGAGGCTTGGAGAATATTTTCAGCCCAAAGACGCCGCCGGCCCGGCCGACAAGCCGCGTGATACGAAGCCAAAGTCGAAGAAGGAGAGCCAATCATGAACCCCAGCGACCATTCCGGAGAGCATGCCGGCGACGACCAGGATTTTGACGCCCCGTCCAAGCAATTCCCAGACGCGACCGAAGGCGAAGAGGTCGTGGCGGGTGACCTGCCCGGAGAAGGCTCGGTCTCCCGGCAACTCCGGGATGCCGAAGATCGCGTGCTGCGGGCCCAGGCGGAGCTGGAGAATTTTCGCAAGCGTTCGCGGCGTGAATACGAAGACGCGCTGCGGTATCGTGAAATCGACCTCCTCCGTGACCTGCTTCCGGTGCTCGACACCGTTCGCCGTGCGATCGATGCCAGCGAAACGACAGCCGACGTCGACAGCCTGCGGGCCGGATTCCGTATGACCGCCCAGCAAATGGAAAAGGTGCTCGAAACGCACGGCTGCAAGACGATCGAAACGGATGGGAAGCCCTTCGACCCGACCGTCCACGACGCGATGTTGCAGCAGGTCGTTCCCGGCGTGGCGGCCGGCACCGTTGTGGGGGTCGCAAGCAAGGGGTACCGGTTGCACGATCGGGTGGTCAGGCCGGCCCAGGTGATTGTTTCCAAGGAGGAGTGATCCATGCCCACGTACGATTACGTCTGCGACGGCTGCGGCCATGCCTTCGAACTGTTTCAGTCGATGACCGACAGCGTCAAGAAGACCTGCCCCAAATGTGGCAAGAAGAAGCTGCGGCGGCTGATCGGTGCCGGCGGTGCGATCGTGTTCAAGGGATCCGGCTTCTACAAGACCGATTACCGCAGCGAGTCGTACAAGAAGGGGGCGGCCGCCGACTCCGGGGGCGGGGCCGAGGGCGGCAAGAAGTCTGAAGGCGGCAAATCCGACGGCGGCAAACCGGCTGGCGGCAGTGGGTCGGGGTCGAAGGGATCGGAGTAGCCGATGCCGCGCTGTCCTGTCTGTGATGCCGACGTGAAACTCGATGTGACTCCGACCGCACCCTTCTGCTGCGAGCGTTGCCGGCTGATCGACCTCGGCCGCTGGCTCGACGAGGCCTATTCAGTGCCCGAGAAAAAACAGCCAGCCGAGGACGGGGAAGACGGCGAGTAGCGGCATCGCCCTGTAGGTTGCAGCCGTGCCGCGTATACTCTGGGCCCGCTCTGGAATCCCGTGAGACGCGGATCGAGTGGCTCCATTGACAAGAGGGTGCACCATGTCAGAGACCGTCAGCCCCGTCACAACCCCGCCCTCCGGCGGCCAAGAGAGCCTGGTCGCAGGCCGCACCGTGCACGAGATTCAGTGGAGCGAAGCGTTGCCGTGGTGGCTCTTGTTTCGCGCCGCCGGCGCCGCCTTCTCACCGACCGTGATCGTGTTGG
>JBIIMX010000173.1:0-6873 GCA_044337765.1 Pirellulales bacterium
GCAGCGACATGCACTGCCGCTCCACCGCGTCGACCGGCCCGGCTGTCAGGCGTTTTGGTGGTTGGACTCTGTCCGCGCCCGAGACCGTGCCTGGGCGGCAATGTCGATCCCCACGCGTTCGCTCCACGCCTCCAGCAGGCGGCGAAAGGTCGCAGCTGGGCGGCCGGTGCCGATAGCGCGGCCATTGAAGCGGGTGGCCGGCAGAACGCAGTTGGGGGTGCTCGTGAGCAAAATCTCCTCGGCTTCGGCCAGATCCGTCTCGGTGAGTGATTGTGTCTTCCAGTTCAGCCCCAGTGTTGCCGCGAGGTTTTCCGCGCACCGCAGGCTCACGCCCTCGAGTGCGTCTTTGGCCGACGGCACCAGGATCGTGCCGTCGCGAACGATTGCGATGTTGGCGGTGGAGGTTTCGCTGACGCGGCCATCGAGATGGCAGACGACAGCTTTTGCGCCCGGCTCGGCGGCGTGCGCCTCACGGTCGGCGAGGAAGTAATGGAGGCGGCTGCGGACCTTGGCCTGTACCGGCCAGCAGGCGTCGGGCACCTGCCTGACCGTCACGCTCCGCAGCGCCACACCGGAATTGTAGGCGTCCGCCCAGAGCCGAAAAGCCAACGGAAATGTGTGGATCACCATGCGAGGCCTGCCCGCCCTGCCGGCGTGCTGCGAGGGCTGGTCGCCAGGGGTGACGAAGATCACGAGTCCGAGATCGTCATCGGCCGGGCCGGCGGCATGGTTGCGGGTTGCGATCTGCTCGGCAGCCGCGAAAACTTCAGCCAGCGGTCGGTCGGGATCGATGCCGACCATCTGCAGGGATTCACGGAGCCGCTCCCGATGGGCGTCGGCCATGAAGAGCCGGCCACGAAAGGTCCGCAACTGCTCGGTGACCGTGGCCCCGAGCACGAAGCCTGAGTCTCCGACGGGCAGCGCCAGAGATTCACGCGGAACGAACGAACCATCCACCCAAGCGATCTCGCCCCGGGGCGGATGTGACTGCGGGGCGGATTCTGCGGGGGTGTTCATGCGGGCGACGCGGCTCCCCACAATAAAGTGGAGGATAGGGGATTTGAACCCCTGACCTTCTGGCTGCCAGCCAGACGCTCTCCCAATTGAGCTAATCCCCCAGAAAAATCTGCCATGAGCCTGCCGCTACAGCGGACTCATGGCTCATGTCTTGGGGGAGCCGTGACGGCTTCTCGCCGACCCCTGAAAACTATCGCGATACCGCGAGCGTGTCAACGCACGACGCTCCCGTAGGGCCGCGGACCTGCGGCATTTGCCGCAGAGTTCGCCTGTGAAGCCCGCCGGCCAGTTTGGGGGGCACGGGCTTGGGGGCATGGGAACTGCACGCCGCGCGGGGGCAGATTTTGAACGTGTCGATGCCCCATCCCGGATTCCGCTCGTTGAAAACGTGCCTGCGAAATGCCTCGAACCGGCCGCAGTGCGATCCCCTGGCGTCGCTCGACGGACGGACGCCACGGTGCCTGCCGCGATTGCCGCACTGGCGATCGAAACGCCGGCGAATCACACTGGCACTCCCCGCCAACGCTCCGCATCGGGCAAGGCCTCGCGAACCACTCCGTGTCAGACGCCCCGAATGACCCCTCCGATCAAGAACAGTTCTCCATCGGCTCGAACGCAGGCTGTGGTTACGGTCGTGCTCGCCGTCTATCTCCTGGGCCTCGTTCTCTCGATCGTCGGCAACACCGCCAGCGGATCGTCGGCGGTCGTTCGAACGATCAAGAGCCGACTTTTCGCACCGTGGATGGTGCCCCCCTGGCTCGACCTCGGTTTCGAATATCGGCTCACCTACGGCAGCGACGAGGAGGGTGACTTTCGTATCGAGGTGCGACGGCAGGGCGATACAGAGACGGCGGCCCTGCAACTCCCCGGCCGACTCACCGGGGAACGGGCAGCCCGGTGGCGGCGGCTCGCGCGATCGATTGCCTTGGAAGATGCCGATCGCGACGGCCTGCTGTCGGCGGCCGTCGGTCGCGGCATGTTCGACAGACTGCACGCGGAAGATGTGAATGTCCGCGTGCTGAGGACGCCGCTGGCTGATCGCGGAGCGCCGCCAGCATCGGCGGTGCAGGCTTCCTCGGCCCGGGTCCGCATGGTGGACGGTGAGCTGCAACTGCTTCGCGCGGAGCCTCGTGGCGAGGTCGCGCCGCTCGTGCGGCGTCCCGGAGGCGGCGAAGCGACCGACGGCCAGAGCAAAAAACCTGCGGAGGCCACGCGATGAAAGCCCGGTCGTCAGCTGCCGCGCGAACCGAATCCGCCGCATGGAGTGACGACGGTGTCGCCGCCGTGGGCGACGCCTGGAATCATTTCTGGTTCAGGCATGTCGAGGCTTGGCCGCTGGCGCTCGTGCGGGTCGGTGCCGCGGCGATCGCCCTCGCAGCGTGGTGGAGTTATGCCGCGGACCTGCAGGCGTGGTTCGGGCCGGCGGGCGTTCTGCCTGTCGACACCGTGCGGCAGTGGCGTTCGCCCTTCGGGTTTTCGCTGTTCGATTGGGCCACGACACCCGCGGCGCTGACCGCGCTCTTCGGTGGGATGGGCGTGGTCTTCGCCTTGCTGCTCGTCGGCTTCGCGACGCCCGTGGTCGCTCCGCTCGCTGCCGTGCTCTGGGCGTCGCTGTTGCACCGCGGCCCGATGCTCGCCGGGCCTGCCGATGACTGTATTGCGATCCTGCTCTGGTGTCTCGCCATCGGCCCGGCAGGCGAGTCTTGGATGATGCTGCGGTGGCCCGGAAATCGCGTTACGAGTCGGGCACCAGGCGCAGACTGGAGGGCCGGCATCTCGCAGGGGCTCCTTCAGGTGCATGTCACGGCGATCGCCGTGGCAGCCGTGCTGGCACAGCTCAAGGGGGATGTCTGGTGGAACGGAGAGGCCGCCCGGTATCTCGCGGCAGCCCCCCGGAGCGGAGCCGCAGGTCTCCTGCCGCTCTTGGACCGATCGGAATACCTGACGAACCTGCTCACGCACGGCGTCACCGCCTTCGAGATCCTCTTCGCGATCGGCCTCTGGTGTGGACCGACACAGCGGCTCATGGCGAGGATCGGACTGGTCGGCTGGCCGCTCGTTGGCCTGCTGGCGGGCGAGCCCTTGTGGGGGCTGGCCATGGCACTGTTTGCACTGCCGCTGGCCGTGCGGCGGTAGCCTCCGCAACAGGCGGAGTTCGTGCTTTTGGGGCCGACATGCGGCATCCTGCCTCCGCTTGTCAGCAACGCCGGCTCTCAGGGCATGGCCATCCTCCTTGCATCGTCGATCAGGAGGGAAGCGACGTGCGTGGATCACGCGTGAGCGGTGTCAGCCGCCGCCCGCGAGCAGCCGGCGGAACTCGTTCTCGTCGATCACCTTCACGCCGAGCTTCGTGGCCTTCTCCAGCTTGCTGCCAGCCTCTTCGCCGGCCAGGACGTAGTCGGTCTTCTTCGAGACGCTGCCCGACGCCCGTCCGCCCGCCTTTCAGCACCCGCTGTCCGTAGCCGCTTGCCAGCCAGTCGTGCACGCTGGCCGCGATCACCGGGCCGATGTCCTCCACGGCGGAAAGCTCGTCGATGCCTGCTTTGCGGAGCTGATCGAGCGATGGAAACCGCCTGCAGAGCAGGGATGCGACCCGCGGGCCGACGTGACGGATCCCGAGAGCGTTGAGCACGCGGACAAGCCCTCGGCCACGGCTGGCGGCGATCTGCGCGACGAGGGCGTGCGCCGATTTCTCCCCCATCCTGTCGAGCGGCTCGAGCTGGGCGGCCGTCAGCCGGTAGAGATCGGCATAGTCCTTGACGAGACCCGTGGCCACGAGCTGTTCGACGAGTTTGTCGCCGAGCCCCTCGATATCCATCGCGCCACGCGATGCGAAGAACTTGAGCCGTTCGCGGCAGCGTGCGGGGCAGTCGACGTCGGGACAGCGGATGTAGACGCCGTCGGGGTCGCGCTCGAGCGGCGCGCCGCATTCGGGGCACTCCGTGGGGGGCGACCACGGCTCGACCTCGTGCTTTCGCAGGTGCTTCTCGACTCGGACCACGTGCGGGATCACCTTGCCCGCCTTCTCAACCACGAGCACGTCGCCCACGCGGACGTCTTTCCGGGCCACTTCGTCGGCGTTGTGCAGGCTCGCCCGGCGGACGATCGTGCCCGCAAGCTCCACCGGCTCGAGATCGGCCACCGGAGTGACCGTGCCACCACGGCCGACCTGCACGCGGATGCCCGCGAGCCTCGTCGTGGCCTCGAACTTCTCGAACTTCCAGGCGATCGCCCAGCGTGGACTCTTCGCGGTTGTGCCGAGCCGCCGCTGCTGGTCGAAGCGGTTGACCTTCACCACGAAGCCGTCCACCTCGAAGTCGAGCGCGTGCAGTTCCTCGATCAGGGCCGTGCCATGCTCGACGAGATCTTCGAGCGAGTCGAAGGTCTGGGTGCGGGGCGCAACGGGAAGGCCCGCCTGCTGCGCCCATGCGAGCAACTCGGATTGCGACGCCGCGCCGAGGCCGGTCGCATCCCCCACGCCGTGGCAGAAAAAACGGAGCGGCCGGCCGGCGCACTCGCGTGGGTCGAGCAGACGGATGCTGCCGGCGGCGACATTTCGCGTGTTGGCAAACGGCGTCAGTCCCGCCTGCGCCTGCTGCTGGTTGAGCTCGACGAGATCGGAGTTGGTCATGTAGACCTCGCCGCGAACCTCGATCCGCTCGGGCGGCTTCTCGAGGGGAAGCCGCAGCGGCACGCCGTGGATTGTGCGGACGTTGTGCGTGATGTCGTCGCCGACCGTGCCGTTGCCCCGAGTCGCCCCGAGCACGAGCAGCCCCTGCTCGTAGGTGAGCGAGACGGCGACGCCATCGATCTTCAGCTCCAGCACCCACTCGATGGGGCCCGCATCTGCTTCTTGCAGGAGCTTCTCGACGCGGCGGCCCCAAGTGGTGAGGTCGGATGCGCTGTAGGTATTGTCGATCGACAGCATCGGCAGCCGGTGCTGCACCGATTCGAGCGACGGCACCGGCTCATCGCCGACACGCTGCGTGGGGCTGTCAGCCGCCACGAGCGCGGGATGTTTTTCCTCGAGGGCTCGCAGCTCCGAGAGCAGACGGTCGTAGTCGCGGTCGCTGATCTCGGGCGCCGCCTCGACGTAATACTTACGGTCGTGATGACGGATCTGCTCCCGCAGGTGTTGGATCTGCCGGGCTGCCGAAGCGGTCACGGATCGTTCGCCTCCGAAGCATCGCGGCTGCGTCTGGCTTCCGACTCGCGCTCACGCTTCTGTCGTTCTCCATCGAAGTGATCCATGGCGACGGCGCCGACCGTCGCGACGGCCAGCACCGCGATCTGGGCGGTCAGAAGCGTGATACCATGCCGGTCCATGAGTTGCTCGAGGGCATGCGGCCCGGTGGACAGGCTTTCTCTCCGGACGCCGCGCAGGACGAACAGACAGTAGCTCGATGCCGTGATCGTGAAGAGAAACCCCACGATGCCGAGGATCGCGTAGAACGGATTGGGACGCGGGCGCAGCATTGGTCGCGGCGTGCTTTCAAAGGCGGAACGATGGTTGCGGGAGCGACGGTTTCAGGCGGTCGCGCCCGCTCCAATCGTATCCGCCGTGGCAGTCAGTGGGAGCGGGCGGTGCCGTAGCGATCGGCCAGGAAGCTCACGATCGGCTCGGGGCCGGAGACGAAGGCTCGGCCCTTGGCTACCGGCACGCCGGCCGGCAGTTCCCCCTCCGGGAGAACCAGCACCGGGCACGACTGGTTCTCTTCGCCGACGAGAGCCACAACCTCGGGACGCGGCCGCGGGGGATCGACCAGCCGGACGTCGAGCGCCTCGACGAGTTGCGGATAGTAGTAAAGCAGTCCGGCGACGGTGGCGCACTCCGGGCAATACAGTCCGCCCGGGGCGTGCGTGGGGCCGGGGAATCCGGCGCGAAGGAGAAACAGGATCGGCTTGGCTGTCGGGGTCATGGAATGGCTCTTCGGGGTCTTCGATCGAACATCCGGGAAATCATTCGCCGTGCGATGGCACCACGGAGCTGTGCCTGCGAGGCGGCGACGTCCTCAAGATACCACGAGACGGAGCCTCTTCCTGCCGAAGAACTTCTTGAAGGTCCCGCCAAGTCTGCTGCCACTCGAGGATTCAAGCGGTGATGCGCTTGCCGTGGAATGCGAGGTGTTCGCAGGCCGCCACCACGCGGTCGACTTCGATTCCCGTCATCGCGAGCGTGTCGGTCTTGCGATTCTCCCACGTCGGCCGCAGGGCGGCTGGCGGTTCGACGGTGGCATGGATCTGGCCGTAGGGTCCGTTTCGATAGGCGGGCACCGGGCCGAAGAGGCCGACGCAGGGCGTGCCCACTGCCGCCGCGAGATGGAGGGGGCCGGTGTCGCCCGAGATGAAGAGCCTGGCGAGCCGGCACAGGGAGCCGAGATCCTGGAGCGAGGTCGGCGGTGCGACGACCGTCGCGTGGGGGGCCGCAGCGGCGATCCTTTCGGCACTTGCCCGCTCCCGATCGCCGCCCCAGACGATGATCGACGGCAGACCGTGGCGGTCGTGGAGGGCCCGCGCAACGGCCGCGAACCGCTCCTCCGGCCAGATCTTCGACGGCCAGCCAGCACCCGGATTGATCACGATCGGCGCGGCAGGCATCCGCAGCGTGAAGAGCCATTCCTGCATGCGTTGGCGGCTCACTGGCCAGTCGGGCATGTCGAAGGACGCCGCTCCGGCCGGCACTCCCATCGGCGCGAGCAGATCGCGGTTGCGGTCGACAACGTGTGCGGCTGTGGACGGCACGGTGGCTGTGTAGGCGAGCCAGGATCCCTCACGCGACTCCGGCCGCGCGTGGCCAATCCGCAGCGGCGCGCCGGACAGCCACGTGGGCACGCCGCTCTTGAGCAGGCCCTGCAT
>JBIIMX010000174.1:0-6833 GCA_044337765.1 Pirellulales bacterium
GCCGATCCGTAGCAGAATCCGCCGGCGACCGAGCATGCCGCAGCCGGCGAACCAATACGGCACGACATAATTTTCCATAAGTCCTGATTTAAAAACGACTTATGACAGATACTAAAGAATACATTACCACGTTGACGATCATTGTGCTGTATGCTAGATTTTTGGTGTCCTTTCCCAAAATCAGGCCCGGCATCGAGGTCCACCGTGAATTCCCGCTTGCTGATGAAACCCCTTTCTTCCCGCTCGCTCGCCCTCGTGGTCGCGGGCCTGCTCGTGACCGCCTTCGTCGGCTGCTCGGGCTCGTCACCCGGCCCCGGCGGCGCAGAGAACCGCCCCAAGGCGATCGAACTGCTTAACGTGTCGTATGACCCGACCCGCGAACTCTACCGCGACATCAACGCCGCCTTCGCCAAACACTACGAGCAGGAGCACGGCACCCCCGTCTCGATCAAGCAGTCGCACGCCGCCTCCGGCAGCCAGTCCCGCGCCGTCATCGACGGTCTCGATGCCGACGTGGTCACGCTGGCCACCTGGCCCGACGTCGAGGCTATCGCGAAGTCGGGGCTTATCCGCGATGACTGGCAGAATCGCTACGAGAACGGCTCGATCCCCTACCACTCGGTAGTCGTCTTCGTCGTCCGCAAGGGAAATCCGAAGAAGATCGCCGACTGGGCGGACCTCGAACGCGACGATATCTCGATCATCACGCCCAACCCCAAAACCTCGGGCAATGGCAAGTACAGTTTCCTCGCGGCCTGGGGCGCTGCCCTCGCGGCGGGCGGCAGCGAGGAGGATGCGAAAAATTTCGTTTCGGCGATCTATCGCCGAACCCCGGTGCTCGACACCGGCGCCCGCGCCGCGACAGCCACGTTCTCGCAAAAAGGCATAGGGGACGTGCATCTCACGTTCGAGCAAGAAGCCCATCTCGAGGTCGACGAGTCGAAGGGCAGCCTCGAGATCGTCTATCCGAAGCGATCCATCCGCGTCGATCCTCCCGTGGCCGTGGTCGATAAGAATGTCGACCGCAAGGCTTCCCGCCATGCGGCCGAGGCTTATCTGGGCTTCCTCTACTCTCCCGAAGGCCGCGAGATCATCGCCAAGCACCATCTGCGGCCCTGGGGCGCCAATCCGCCGCCCCCCGCCACCGGCGAAGTCTGGCCCGCGATTGAAACCTTCGACATCACGTTCGTCTCCGGCGACTGGAACAACGCCATGAAGAAGTTCTTCGGTGAGGGCGGCGTGTTCGACGCCATCTACCAGCCGAACGCGGGGAAATAAACGACCCATGAGCGGTGCCCCCCCCACGAAACGGACCATGCGGCGGCGTTCGGTGCTTCCCGGCTTTGGCATCAGCCTTGCGATCACCTCCCTGGTCATGACGGCGCTTGTCATCATCCCCCTGTCGGTGCTGGCACTGCGGGCGGCATCACTCGGCCCGACTGAATTTCTCGCGGCAGCCTGGACGCCCCGCGCCCGCGCCGCCTATGCGGTGTCGCTGGGCGCCTCGCTGGTCGCGGCGGCGATCAGTTCGGTGTGCGGCCTGCTCGTCGCCTGGGTGCTGGTGCGGATCGATTTTCCCGGTCGACGGCTGCTCGACTCGCTCGTGGATGTTCCGCTCGCCCTTCCGACGGCGGTCGCGGGCCTCGTCTACTCGACGCTCTACGTGGAGCGTGGATGGCTGGGCAGGTTCCTCGTGCCGCTGGGCATCCAGGGGGCCTACTCATGGCTGGGCATCGTGCTCGTGCTCGTGTTCGTGAGCCTGCCCTTCACGATCAGGGTCGTGCAGCCGGTGCTCGAGAGCCTCGACCGCGACACCGAAGAGGCGGCTCGGATGCTCGGCGCTTCGCGCGTGCAGACCTTTCTGCAGGTGATCTTCCCGGCCATCTTCCCGGCGGTGCTGACAGGATTCGCACTGGCCCTGGCCCGCGCCCTCGGAGAATACGGCTCCGTCGTCTTCATCTCGGGCAACATGCCGTTCAAAACCGAAATCGCGCCGGTGCTGATCGTGTCGCGGCTCGAGGAATTCGCCTACGCCGAGGCGACGGCGATCGCCGTCGTGCTGCTGGCGATGTCGATCTCGCTGCTCGTCGTCGTCAACGCCATGCAACAGCGGGTCGCCCGCAACGCCCAGTGACGGAAGCCGACCATACCGATGAAAAAGCCCACCGTCACCGCCACCAACCCGCTCACCGAACGGCTGCTCGTCTTCGCGGCGATGGGCATCGTCGGCCTGCTCATTGTCGTGCCGCTGGCGAGCGTCTTTGTCGAGGCCTTCGCCGAAGGACCGGCCGCGTGGTGGCGGGCACTCTCGCACGACCCCGACACCCGGCACGCCATCTGGCTGTCGCTGACGGTGGCCCCGGTCGCCGTGGCGATCAACACGGTCTTCGGCATCGCCGCGGCCTGGCTCGTGGCTCGGTTCCGTTTCCCAGGGCGTTCGCTGTTGATCACGCTCTTCGACATCCCGTTCTCGGTGTCGCCGGTGGTGGCCGGCTTGGCCCTTGTGCTGATCTTCGGCCGACAGGGGCTACTCGGGCCGACGCTCGAGTCGCTCGGATGGAAGGTGATCTTCTCCTGGCCCGGACTGGTGCTGGCAACGACGTTTGTGACGCTGCCGCTGGTCGTCCGCGAGTTGATCCCGGTGATGGAGGCGATCGGCCCGGAGGAAGAGCTGGCGGCGGTAAGTCTCGGTGCCAGCGGCTGGCAGGTGTTCACCCGTGTCACCCTCCCCAACATCCGCTGGGCTCTGCTGCACGGGGTCGTGCTCGCCAACGCCCGCGCGATGGGCGAATTCGGCGCGGTCTATGTCGTCAGCGGCCATATCGCAGGTGCCACCGACACCATGCCGCTGCGTGTCGAAAAGCTGTTCCAGGAATACCGCACGCCGGCCTCGATGGCGGTGGCAAGCGTGCTGGCAGGACTGGCACTGGTCACCCTCGTGGCAAAGTTCGTGATCGAACGGAGGCTCGAGTCCGAGGCCCGTGAGCTCGAGGCGGCCCGCTCGCTCTCCGACACCATCGACGGCTCGGACACATCGCTCGACGCCAACGCACGCACCACCACGCAGGGCCTTCCCTCATGAGCATCCACATTCGCGGCATCTCGAAAGCCTTCGGCACCTTCAAGGCGCTCGATAACGTCTCGCTCGAAGTGCCGCAGGGCACGCTCCTGGCCCTACTGGGCCCATCCGGCTCCGGCAAGACGACGCTTTTGCGGATCATTGCCGGGCTCGAATGGCCCGACTCCGGCCGCATCGAGGAGGACGGCGCCGACATCACCGACCGCCACGCCCGGCAGCGGGAGGTGGGCTTCGTGTTTCAGCACTATGCGCTCTTTCGCCATATGAGCGTCTTCGAGAACATCGCCTTCGGACTGCGGGTTCGCAAAGCCCCGAAACATGATATCGAGGCGAAGGTCAACGAACTGCTGCACCTCGTGCGTCTCGACGGGCTCGGCGGGCGCAAGCCGTCACAACTCTCCGGTGGCCAGCGGCAACGGGTGGCCCTCGCGCGTGCGCTGGCCATCCGGCCGAAGATCTTGCTGCTCGACGAGCCCTTCGGCGCGCTCGACGCCAAGGTGCGGGTGGAACTGCGGCAATGGCTGCGGCGACTCCACGACGAGATCGGCATGACCAGCGTGTTCGTGACACACGATCAGGAGGAGGCCTTCGAACTCGCCGACGAGGTGGTGGTGATGAACCACGGTAAAATCGAACAGCGCGGCACGCCCGACGAAGTCTTCGAACATCCGGCCACGCCTTTCGTGATGGACTTCCTCGGTAATGTGAACGTGTTTCACGGACGGGTCGAGAAGGGACAGGCGTTCTGGCATGGCATCCCGATCGACTATCCCGACTACCCGCATGCGCATGCCAGGCCCGCCCGTGTCTACCTCCGGCCGCATGAACTCGACATCGCTCGCACGAGCGCACATGCCCCGAACGGCACCGCCACAAACGATCCTGCGGGCAATGGCCGCCTGCCGGCAAGCGTGCTAAGGATCGCCCGCAGCGGCGCGATCGTGCGGATCTCATGCCGGCCCGATGGCGCTGAGAGTGAACTTCACGTCGACCTGCCGGCCGACACGGCCCGCGATCTGGCGTTTCAGGTGGGCGAACGGGTCACGGTTACCCCTCGCAAGGTCCGCGTCTTTCTCCCCGATCCTGAATACGTGATCTGAACTTCTCTTCCCCCTCTCGTCCCCTTCCCGAGCAAGCCCCGAGTGCGACATGAGCAACACCCCCACTGGCAACACCCCCACTGACGGCCAGCACCGTGGCCCCGCCACGACCGCGACGCCTGATCCCACCCTCACCAGCAACGATCCCATGCTGGCCCGAATTGGAGACGCCCTGCGGGGGCTCCGCTACGGGTCCGTGCTGGCAATCGTGCAGGACGGCGTCGTGGTCCAGATTGAGCGCACAGAAAAGACCCGCATCGCGAAATCGGATCGCCCGTGATCGCCGACTCGACAAATCATTACTTAAACAGTGATGATAGAGTCTTTCCACGCCCGCCCAAAGCATCTATCCTCTCCCTTGAAAATGTTTTTTGACATAAAATAAGCCAATTAAAAATTTTTAGTCAATTTCTTGACCAACTTGATCGATTTGATAATATATTGATCAGTTGAGAGCTTCGAGAGCTCCCGTACACCCGCCGAAGAAACCTTCACGAACTGCTGAACCGACGAGACGGACGGCAGGCCTGAAAGAGTCCCTCACAGGGCCACAACGCACCACACGAACGCGAGACCGACCGGACAGCCCGGAGGAACGCGACGGCTCAACGAAAAGGAGCCCTCGATATGTCCTCCGCAGCACTCTCCTACTCCTCCAGCCAGCCTCGCCGACTCTCGACCAAGCGCCGCGGGAGCACCGCGTCCTCGGCCTCGTCGCTCGCCGCCGATGCCGCCATCCGCGAGTTCAACGACGGCCGTCGCCGCCGCGGCCGTGGCGAAGACGAGCAGGGCGGCGAATCGGCAATCGGCCGTGGTGTCGACGAATTCGCGTCGAACGTCTCGGCCACGGTCGAGTCGCTTGGCATGCCGCGGTGGATCGTGCGGGCCCTCGTGCTGGCGGGCGTCGGCATCGTGCTCGCGATTGCCGTCGTCAACACGCTGCCGATGCTGGCCAGGCACGTCGTCGCCGGCACCGCCACGTTGAATGGCAAGCCGCTCGGCCGCGTCACCCTGAACTTCCAGCGAGTGGCCGGCTCGGGCGAGTCAGACACGAGGACCGTGGTCGCGGCTGTCGATGGCTCGTTCGAGATCGCCGCAGGCGAGGGACTTCCCTCCGGCCTCTACGCGGTCTCAGTCCGTCCCGGCGAATCCGGCCAGCCCATCCCAAAGAACTACCTCTCACCCGAAACAAGCCCCCTGCGGTTCGAGATCCGTGAAGACCTGACCGGCATGCAGATCTCCGTCCGTGATGGCAAGCAACCTGTCCGCAAGAACCGCAGATAACCCCCAGTCCGTTCGTTCCTGAGTCCTCGCTCGCATCGATCGAGGCCTGATCTGTTCGATTCGTTTCATTCCCTTCCCTGGAGACATCCCATGTCAGTCCTCACACCAGCCCGGCTCCGCCGGGGTTTTACGCTGGTTGAATTGTTGGTCGTGATCGCCATCATCGGCACGCTTGTCGGCCTCCTGCTGCCAGCCGTGCAGGCTGCCCGCGAGTCTGCACGCCGCAACAGTTGCTCGAACAACATCAAGCAACTGGGCATCGCCACGCAGACGTTTGCCGACGGCGCCGGTGGCACCCTCCCCAGCAGTCTCCGTACCGCCGGCCTGCGGCTCGGATTCTTCGTCCGGATCCTTCCCTACATGGAACAGGCGGCGCTCTTTGACCGCTACGATCCGTCGCAGACGTGGTCGAAGAACACAACCGGCACGGGCTACACCATCCCCAACTACGTGCTGTCGGCGACCCGGATCGCTGGGTACGAGTGCCCGTCGGCCCCGAACCCGGACACTCGCTTCGACTACGACCCGCAGTCGGGCAGCCAACCGTATGCCGTGCCGGCCACCTACGCGAAGGCCGTCACCAACACCGCAGGCACCGACTTCTCGAACGTCGCCAGTTCACCCGGATTCTGCGCCCCGTCCGACTACGGGCCGACGATCTACGTCGACAACGCCTTGGCCAACACGTCGTCGCCGCTCGTGCCCGACGACAACAAGGCCGACGTCGCCGCCGCGGCGGCCCCGGTTGCCGACAAGGGCAACACCGCAGCGAGTTCCGGCGACGGCCTGCTGCCCAAGGACTACGGCGACGGCTACCGGCCGAAGATTGGTGACGCGTCCGACGGCCTCTCGACGACGATCCTCGTGGCGGAGAGCGCCGGCCGGCCCTTCGTCTATCGCAAGCGAACCCGTGCCGACGATGCGACCAACAAGTTCCCGGCGCAGCGGGTCAACGCCGGCGGCTGGGTGCGACCGGCATCGGACATCTCGATCGACGGTTCCAATGCCACCGGCACGGCCTTCCGCTCCAGTCCGACGAAGGTGGTCAACGTCACCAACGGCGAGAGCATCCTCACTGCCGCCTTTAGCTCAGGCTACTACGGCACCGACGGCGGCAGCGAGGTTTACGCCTTCCATCCGGGCGGCGCCAACGTCGTCTTCGGCGATGGCAGCACGAAGCTGATCGCCAGCGACGTCTCGATCCGCGTCTTCTCCGCGCTGGTGACCCGTGCCGGCAACGAGCATCTCGGCGACAAGGCGAAGTATTGATGCGATCTCGTGCCGACGGGCACGACGCGGCTGCGTTCCCCCTCCGCCCTCACCCGGCGGCACAGCCACACGTGAAAGCCCCGGCCAGGATGGCCGGGGCT
>JBIIMX010000182.1:0-6522 GCA_044337765.1 Pirellulales bacterium
CCGTGTCCCCAGCACCCGTTGTCGAAAGCCGCCCACAAGCCGATCTTGGGCACGATCCAGCAGCACACGGCACGCAACGCGAATACCGTCCGAATCATGGTAGGGGCAGAGGTCGAGGAGGCTGCCGACGGCCTCCTTCGGTGGACAGAGCGTCGCCGCATACATGTCGAGCATGACAGAGGCCATCGCACTGAAGCCTCGCGCCGCGTGATACGCGATCACGTCCCTCAGGCCGCGGTCTGGATATCCGGGATACACGAGCAGTTCATCGGCGTCGGCCACGAGGCACCAGCGGCCTGCAGCGTGGCGATCCAATAGCGTTTCGACCCATGCCCAGCCGCAGCCGGCCGCGGCGAACGACTGCGACGTGCGATAAAGCGAGACATCGGTCTGCTGCTCGAGCCACTCGGCCGTGCCGTCCTCGGAGCCGTTGTCAACGATAGCAAAGTGGTCGACACCGATCCGGCGATAGTGGTCGAGGAACTGTGCGATCCGAATCATCTCATCGCGAACGCAGGCGACCAGCACGATCGCTTCGGGAGCCAGATCAGGGAGCCGCGCTGGCGCAGCGTCGAAACGGACGACGACGTTCTTCGGAGCGGCAACGTACACAGGCCGCAGGCGAACCGGCAACGAAATCATGCGGCCTCCAAGAGCCTCGGAGCGAGGTTGATCTGCCCCACAGGTCCTCCCTATCGAAGTTGTGCCGTTGAAGGAAGGAGAGAGCCAGTCACCTCGGAACGGACGATTCCTGAAGCCCATGCCGGATCAGAACTGATAGCCAAACAACTCGACATCTTTCTTGTAGTAGTCATCGAGCAAAGCCTTCGTCTTCGAGTCGAGGACCTGCTGATAGGGCACTTTCTCAACGTTGGCTACGTTTCTCCTCGGCATGTTCGCGCGGGCCCCCACTCTCGCGGCAACCACGGGCCAGTCGTGCTCCACTGCTTCGACACGACCGACGAAGTCTACGATGACCTTCCCATTCTCGTCACACACCCAGCGATGCTGCGGCAACCACTGAAAGCTGAGTTGGCCGGCGATCAGAAGGGCCGCAGCGTCTTGGATCGACGCATGCTTGAGTGTTTCGTAATCAGGGTGTTTCCCACACTTCTTGCTGTGGGGAGCGCTCGCGGAATGGTGATGGCTCTCCTCCATGCGTGCATACATATACAGCGACAGAAAGCGATCCCACGGATTTCTCACAAAGGCAAAACGATACAGCTCATCATACCTGCCTCCCAACATCCTCCTGTAATCAATCGCTGTCTCGTGCATTGTGTCTGATAACCCAAGAGCCTCGCACATCGACGTGCCGGCGGTCTTCGGGATATGGACGAAGATGTACCCCTTGGCGTTGTTGACGTTGGGCGGCAGACAGAATCCCGTGATCAAAGACACCTGCCTGCGAATTTTCCAGAGAACGGTTCGGCTGAACTGGATCATCAAGATGAATCTCCGGCCGTTTCGATTAGAAGAGGAGCACGCTGCTCCCGCCGAAACTCGCATCCCTCGACAGTATCAAACCCCGCCTGCCGAGGTGCCATCGGCTACGCCAGCACCGGCAAGAGCGCCGGCTTCTTGCTGCGAATCGACTTGTTGCGATTCTTCTTCTTGCGGCCGTCGCCGACTTCCATGCCGCCCGGGCCAAGCACCGCGTCCATGTATTCCTCGACCTGCTCGGCCGTCTCGAAATACTGGTCGTAGACCCAGTCGTCCTCGTACTCGCAGTCCTTGGTCGTGTATTCCCGGCAGATCTGCGGTCGCGTCTCATAGATGCCGCAGCGGTGGTCGTCCTGCAGGTGCTTGCAGACGGTGTGCACGCAGACATACCAGTCGCCATCCTCGGTGAAGACAGTGGCGTGGTCGTGGAGGAGGAACCAGCGGATGTATTCAAACTCCTCCCGCGTGGTCGGCGTCTCGAGCGGCAGCGCGAAATAGCGGCAGCACTTGGCGGTGCAGTATTCGCAGAGCACCTTGTCTTTCGACACAGTGTCGCGTTTCGGCTTGACGGGCAGCTTCGGGAGGACGATATCGGCGATCGACATGGGAATAGGCTCCGGGGACGCCACGGCCAGCAGCGGGCTGGAACCGTGGAGCACGTGCGTGGAGAGGTCCACCACTGAGCGAGGTTTTACGGTTCGTGGCAGGGCTTGTCCACGGTCTGCCCGGGATTTCCCGCGGTCAGACCGACCAGAGCACCGTGAGCCGCGAGCGGCGGATGCGGGCATCATGCGTCGCCAGAGGGAGGCCTGCCGCCCTCGCCGTGGCCACAATCAGCCGATCGGCCGGATCCTGGTGAAACGTCGATGGAAGACGCGTCATTTCCGCGACTACCGCTGGAGCAATCGAGTGCAGTTCGACCGTAGCCGGTGAGGCCGCAATCCGAAGCCATTCCTCCAGATCGTCGTCGAGCCGCAGTCGCCCCAACTGCACGAGCAATGCCACTTCCCACAGACTGATGTCGCAGAGCCTGGGCCGACTGCCGCTCGGCAGGTCATCCAAAACCGCGCGTTCCCGCTTCGAGAGCCGAGGATCCCCGATCATCCACCAGACCCAGACATGCGTATCGAGAAGAGGCGGCTTTGTCATCCCAATGCTCTTTATTGCAGCGCTTTTTTACTCCAGCGCCTCGTCATTGCAGCGCCCCGTCATTGCAGCGCTTCGATGTCTGCCTCGTCGACAACGCTCGCAAACGGATCGCCGCTGAACTCACCCCTGCCGCGGAGCGCAACCCACGGTTTTTCCTCGCGTGCGGGAACGACCCTCGCCACGGGCCGACCCCGCTTGAGGATGACAAGTTCCTCACCGGTGCGACTGACCTGATCGAGCAGTCGCAGACATTGGGCCTTGAAAAGCGAGGCGGTGATCTTCATGAAGACCACTGTACATGACCAGTGTACAGACTGTCAAGGCTTTCCGACGGCTGACGACTAGTCCTGACGCAGCGCAAGGACGCGAAAACACCCCGCCCCGCTTGTTGGACACCACAGTCGCACCGCGGAAGCGCGGCGACGGGTTTCCCGTATACTCCGGCGGGACAATTTCCGAAGGGAGTCGAGCCGTGCCGAAATGCTGGCGAATTCTGCCGCACGACCGGGTATTGGTGGAGTCGATCGAAAGGTCGGCCGGGGTCTCCGCGGTCGCCGCGAGATTGCTGGCGGCACGCGGACTGACCGATCCCCCGTCGGTACGATCGTTTCTCGGCGGCACGATGGCCGACCTCCGCGATCCCGACCTGCTGCCCGGCATCCCGGCAGCGGCCGACCGACTGCTGGCGGCCGCACGGGACGGCCGGTCGATCGTGGTCTACGGCGACTACGACGCCGACGGCATGTGCGCCACCGCGATCCTGATGAGTTGCCTCGAGGCGATCGACGCGAAGGCGAGCTGGTATGTGCCCGACCGATTCGAGGAAGGCTACGGACTGAACGCTGAGGCGCTCGAGACGCTCGCTGCCCGGGGTGCGCAGGTTGTGGTCACGGTCGACTGCGGCATCGCCAGTGTGGCCGAGGCATCACGAGCGCGGGAACTCGGCCTCGAACTCATCATCACCGACCATCACAACCTCGCCGACACGCTTCCCGATGCCGACGTACTCGTGCATCCGCGCCTCCCGGGGGCCGACTATCCCTTCGGCGAACTCTGCGGCGCGGGCGTGGCCTTCAAGCTGGCGTGGGCGATCGCCACACGGGCGTCGGGCGCGAAGCAGGTCACGCCGCGATTGCGGGAGATGCTGCTCAAGTCGATCGGCTATGCGGCGCTCGGCACGGTGGCCGACGTCGTACCGCTGCTCGATGAGAACCGGATCTATGTGAAGCATGGCCTCGAGTGCCTGCGGAAGCGTGGCGGAGCGGGCATCGAACGGCTCTTGGAGCTGGCCAAGCTGCACGAGAAGTCGCAGCTCGATAGTGAAGACATCGCGTTTCGTCTGGCGCCCCGGCTCAATGCGGCAGGCCGACTGGGACAGGCCGCCTGCGGCATCGAGCTATTGACCACGGGTGACAGAGCGAGAGCTGTGCAACTGGCCGACTACGTGCACGAGCTCAACGCCCGCCGCGAGACGGAGGAACGGAGCATCCAGCTGGCCGCGTCGAAGCAGGCGAAGGAGCAGTTCGATCCCGAGGGCGATCCGGCCCTCGTGCTGGCCGATCGCGGCTGGCATGCCGGCGTGATCGGGATCGTGGCAGGACGGCTGGCGGAGCGGTGGCATCGGCCGATCGTGATGATTTCCCGCGATGAGCATCAGGGCCGGCCTGCGATCGGCAGCGTGCGAAGCGTGCCGGGCTTCGATGTGCACGAGGCTCTGATGGCCTGCCGCGAACATCTGCTCACCTGCGGCGGCCATGCTGCCGCGGCGGGCTTACGGATCGAAGATGGCAAGATCGAAGCCTTCCGCGCGGCATTCCTAGCCGCGGTGGGCCAGCGCATGCCGGCGAGCCTGCGGCTGCCGCAGATCACGCTCGACGGCGAGACGACGCTCGCCGGTCTCACGCTCGACACAGTCCAGCAACTCGAGCGACTGTCGCCGTTTGGTCAGAGCAATCGGCGGCCGATCCTTTGTGCCTCGGGCGTGCGTCTGGTCGAGCCGCCACGAACGATCGGTGGCGGCGCCAGGCACATTTCCATGAACCTCACGCAGCATGGCGCGAAGGTTCGCGGCGTGGCGTTCGGCGGCGCGGAGTGGCTGCCGCATCTGCCCGCGCCGGGCCAGCCCTTTCATGTCGCCTTCAAGCCGAAGATCAACGAGTTCCGTGGTCGTCGCACCGCCGAGATGGAGATCATCGACTGGCGTCCAGACGGCATCGACGTGGGCATTGAACTACCGCCGATGGAGCGGGCCCAGCCGGCGACGTCTTGATCCCTTCCCTGCCACAGGAGGCTACCGTGCCGTTGAACGTGTCATCTCATCTTGCCAACCGGTCCGCCATCAGCACCGCCGCCGGAAGATGCGCGACAATCGTGTTCGCCATGATCGCCTGCTGCTCGATCGCCCGCGGCGACGACTGGCCGCAGTGGATGGGGCCTGCGCGGGATGGCGTCTGGCGGGAGACTGGTCTCGTCAAGTCGATTCCTGTCGCGGGCCTGCCGGTGAAATGGCGAGCCGAGGTGAAGGGCGGCTATTCCGGGCCGGCCGTCGCCGAAGGTCGCGTCTATCTCATGGATTACGAACTCCGCGATGGTGAAATCGCCAACGTGCCAAACGACCGCAACAGCCTCGCCGGGCGTGAACGGGTGCTCTGCCTCGACGCGGCCACCGGCAAGCTGCTCTGGAAGCACGAATACGACTGTCCCTACGCGATCTCCTATGCCTCGGGACCGCGTTGCACCCCGACCGTCGCCGACGGCAAGGTCTATTCACTCGGCGCCGAGGGGAATCTCTTCTGCCTCGATGCAGCCACCGGCCGGGTGGTCTGGTCGAAGGACTTCAAGAAAGACTATTCCGCTCCGACACCGCTCTGGGGCTTCTGCGGCCATCCACTCGTTGATGGCAACCGGCTTGTCTGCCTGGTGGGTGGCGAGGGAAGCGTGGCCGTGGCATTCGACAAGAACACCGGCCGCGAACTCTGGCGGGCCCTGTCGGCGAGCGAGTCGGGCTACTGCCCGCCGTCGATCATCGAGTCGGCGGGCATGCGGCAGCTTGTGATCTGGGATGCCGACAAGATCAACTCGCTCGATCCGACGACGGGCACGGTGCTCTGGTCGCAGCCACTCAAGCCGGCGTACGGCATGTCGATCATGGCACCGCGGGTGGCGTCAACGAAGAAGGGGCAGGTGCTCTATGCCAGCGGCATCGGCCGTGTCGGTGCCCTCTACACGCTTGCCGCCGACAAGCCCGGCGCGAGCGTCGCCTGGCGGGGTGATCCGAAGTCGGCTGTTTATTGTGCCAACAGCACCCCCTTCATCGCCGGCGACACGCTCTACGGCTGCGACTGCGAGACAGGCTTCCTCACGGCGGTCGATCTCGCCACGGGCAAGCGGCTGTGGGAGACGGGAGAGCCGACGCTCGGCGACCGGCGCGGCCGGCACGGCACGGCATTTCTCGTGCGGCAGGGGAATGCTGCAGGCGACGAACACACCTGGCTGTTCAGCGAGACAGGCGACCTTGTTCTGGCCCGGCTTTCTCCCGCCTCCTACGAGGAAGTGGGCCGCATGCACCTCCTGGCCCCTACCAACGAGTGCTTCGGGCGGGAGGTTGTCTGGAGCCACCCTGCATTTGCAAACCGCTGCATCTTTGCGAGAAACGACCGGGAACTGGTCTGCGTGTCGTTGGCAGAGTGATGGCGGCCCCGGGATAGTTTTTACCTCGGGAAATTCCAGCTTCCCGTGTTTTTCGTGGCCGGTTGGGCATCGGCGTTGTCCTGCGGCGGCTGGGCGAGTAATCTTCCGTTATCTCCCGCGTGCGAAGCCTTTTGGTCGCACCGACTCGGGGCGTAGCTCAGCCTGGCTAGAGCGCTACGTTCGGGACGTAGAGGTCGCACGTTCGAATCGTGTCGCCCCGACTTGCCTTGTATAACCGTC
>JBIIMX010000256.1:0-5120 GCA_044337765.1 Pirellulales bacterium
CCGTTGCCGGTGGCGAGATCGGCGATGCCTGTGAACGTTCCCCCGTCGATGGCGGTCGTGTCGCTGAAGTTCAGCGTCAGGTTCTTGCCGTCGCCCACGATGCCTTTACCGAACGTGGGAATGGTGCCAGTGAGTGTGGTGTTGGCACCGAGCGTCACCGCGCCAGTGTAGGTCTGCCCACCAGACGTGGTGATCGACGGCGTGTTGATGGTCGTGGTACCGCTCACGGACAGATTTGCCACGTCCGATACGGCGCCGTTGATGACGGCGTTGCCTGTGACGGCGAGCGAGCTGCCCCCGCCGGCCAGCGTGCCGGCCAGCGTGAGCGTGGAACCGGCCGCCGAACCGCTCGCAAGCGTGATCGTGGAACCGGCCCCGAGCGTGACGTTACCATCGAACTGAAGATTGTTCCCCGCCGTTGCTATATTAGCATTGATCTGGATACCCCCAGATCCAATCCTTATGTATCTCACATTACCCGTATTATTGATACTCTGGTCGATCGTGACGCTGGACATGTCCTGCACGTTGAACCACCCAGGCAAGTTGAACTCCCGGCCTCCTTGGACGCGGAATGTTGCGTTTTGTCCTTGGCCTATGCCCGAAACGGTAATGCTTCTTACTTCTGAAAGTTGTCTTGTCCCCCCAGCTGCTACCACAATATTTCTGTTTAACACCTGGTAATTCAAACCGGTGCCGTCCACACGCAGACCGACCTCGTCGTCAGCCGCGTCGATGTTGATCCGCCATTCGGCATCGGCCCAATATTGAAACGTCACGGCCAACATCGATCGCCGTTCCAACGACTCGCCCGCGAGGGCATGGCGGGCGGCGGCCCGCCGCTTCCGGCTCGCGGCCCGCGAGCCGCGAGTGGCACGGCTGGCCTCGTCCCTCGTCCGTGCAACAAACAACTGATTCAAGACGTTTTTCAGCATCACTTCCTCTCTTTAAATCCACCGGGTGTCACCCGAGAAGGCAGTTGTGAGCTTTATCTGCCATGGGTGGCATGTCAAGGAATTGGTGGGGCCGGCAGTTGCCGTCGGCGTGGGCTGCCGCAGGAAAACCTGGCCGCACACCGGAAAATCAGCGTTTCCAGCCGCGAAATGGCTCGTAAAGCCTGAGCGAGAAGATCAGTTCGCTCCCGCCCAAGGATGACGTGTAATAGCCGGCAGGCTCGTTGCTGGCGAGCCTGTTCAGGCCGATCGTGCCGGTTCCAAACCCGACGAACCGGTAGCCGAGATCGAGCGCCAGCCGGTCGCCGAACCGGTAGGTCACCCCCGTGCCGGCCAGCCAGGCGAACGTGCCCACCGTGTCGGTTCCGGCCACAAAATTATCGTTGACAGTGAGTTCGTAGCCGCCACCGCCGATGCCGCCGCCGAGGTAGAGCCCCCAGTGATTGCCAGCCCAGATGTCACGCCACACGTTGGTTGTCACCGTCCAGACATCAGCCGCGGTCACGGCGTAGTCGAGCGGCACGTCGGGCGCGCTGGCGGTCGTGCCGGAGGCGTCGCTCCTCAGCCGGCCTTCGATCTCCAGCCGCAGCTGGCCCCCTGAGCGGTCCCAGGCCAGGCCGCCCGCTCCACCCGCCGATCCAACACTGCTGGAGAAGCTGCCAGTGTTCGTAAAGCCACCATCCACGTTTGCTCCGCCGCTGCGAAGCGACAGGTACGACCCACCTCCGATGGCGGAGAGATAAAACCGGGGAGGCCGCGAGCCCGGTTCAGTGCAAGGCTTGGCGTCATCGGCTGCCATGGCCCGTGTCGCCGCGGCGATGCCGCTATTCCCGGGCTGCCATTCAGCCAGTGGATCTTCTGCCGGCGTCGGCACGCTGTCAGGCGTCTCCAGCTGTTGATCTGGCATTCCCGGCAACAGCCCCAGAAAGCTCGGCAGTCTGGCTGCAACGCGGGGCTCCCCTGGAGGAGCGGTGAAAGGGGACGTCGCCGCAGGCGGAGGAGGCATCACCGAAGGAGCTTGAATGGGTGGCTGGAATCGAGGCTGCGGCTGAAACTGAAACTGGGCCTGGGCCTGGGCCTGGGCCTGGGCCTGGGCCTGGGGCTGGGGCTGGGGCTGGGGCTGGATGAGTGGCTGGTTACTCGCGGGAATATCGAAGCCCGAACCGAATGATTCGGCGGGAGTTTGGAACGTGGTGTTTGAATTCGTCGACCGAGGCCGCGAAAAGACGGCCGCGGGTGATGCCTGTGGTGGCGGGACGGCTGGCACCGTGGTTGGAACTGTGGCTGGCACCGCAGCAGCGATGCGTTCGACCGGCCGGGGTGTCGGCTGGGGCGTCGAATAGGCAGAAAGCCCGGTATATCGGGAGCCAAAATATGTCGGCGGGCCTCCGGATCCGGCTGGCCCAGCAGGAGCCGGCTGAGCGAACGACACGCGGGCCGCGGCGGCAGCAAAACATGCCAACGGCAGCACGAGCACGACAGCCATGCGCAGCCGTTGAGCCTCCCCGTTCACTCGCATCCCCAGTATCTCCCCACCCCCCCGATCGGCACCCTCGGTGGTTATCGTCACGGGGGCCCAGTCAGATGCAGCCACGGGCGACGGCACGACTACAACCGCACCAACCCCGTCATCCGGAGCGTGGGTCACCGGTCCTACAACCCGCACATCCGCACCGGCCGGGCTAGAAAGAGTGAAAAGTGAAAAGGGGACGCAGCTCTTTTTCACGGGCGAAAAAGAGCTGCGTCCCCTTTTCGCTCCCGAAAAAGAGCTGCGTCCCCTTTTCGATCTCTTTTGATCCTCACGTTCTTACTGGCGGGATTTACACTCTTGACAGGCGCGACAATTCCTAACGTTTTCCTGTTCACTCGGTCCGTTCTCTGTCAATGTCAAGCGACCTCCAGGTCTGCCTAGGCCAGGTGGCAGTCGAAATAGGCACGCCGACATCCGATCGTCGTGCTTGATGTGTTTTGATACCGTCACCAACACTCCCCCGCCAATCAGCACCGCCATGGATGGCGGGAACGGTCGGCTTCGCGAGGCGTTCGGTGGTGACTCCCCCAACGCGATCTACCAGCGCACCGCCGGCCGGCTCGGGCCACGGTGCTATCCCTCCATTTGCGGCTAATAGTTTTCGTTGGCGGCCGTGGCTTTGCTTAGCTGATCGTATAGTTCGCCTCCCCCAAGCAACAAGGATGTCTTCTTTGTTGGTGTTAAACGAGGACACGGCGAACTTCCCCTTGATTGGCACACCGTACTCAGTCGTACCTTCTCCCAGTAAGAATCGCACCTCCCTGACGAGCGGTTGGTCATTTAAAATTTTCATGAGGCGTTTCATGATTTCCAGCGATCTTTGGGAGGGGGACGCATACCACCTCTTGGATCGTTTTTCGTACGCCGCCCGCCCCAACTTCAATCATAAACGCCTCGTTTTTTGAGCAGGTCTTCCGGCGCGAACTCACTGATTGTTGAAATCAATCAATAGATCCCCCGTATCTCAATCAATCTGCTTGCCATGACTTCTCGTAGTTTGGACCTCAGTCCCGACTTGAACTTCTGCGTCGAGAGCCGGCCCGCCAGCCCCAACTCGAGCGGTTCCAGTCGAACTTGCGCTTTCCCTTCGACAAACTCCTTTGCGTCTTTTAACCACCGCTGATCGTGCTCATGTGTCTGGGGACTGAACGCGTACCAGACACAGGCCACGCAAAACACCGTGCTATTCGTCTGAACCGCTTGAAGGACGTTGAGCGCATCTTGAGTCTGCGTCGAGGTTTTGCTGAAGAAACCTAGTGACTTCTGGTAATCGGTGACTGTGCGCCGAAGCCTGGCTTCGTTCGCCTGAAGCCAGGTGTTCTTTAACGGCGCTCCGCTAATCCCGGCCAGAAAATCATGTGCTGACGGCCACAGCATGACGAGCTCGCCCAAATCTCCGCGGTCGGTACGGGACATATCTTCGCAGTAGAGCTCGCTCAGAGAGACGCCCTGCCTGTCGAGCTCTCGAATGCATTGCCGTAGGTGTTCGGCCGTCGGCTTGTAGTGACCGCTTGAATTGTCGATCCCAACCAGCTTGCCCTTCTTGACGAAAATCCTCCCGCCACACAGGACATCCCCACCTCCCATGTAGGACGAATGGAAAAATGGAATCTTACCCATGCATTCGCGGGGGTCGTCTACTGGTGCATGGATTCCCGCATAAAGATCCCCATTTGTCGAGAGAACATACCCCGCACTATTGAGCCCGGGCTCGCGAAACGCCCCCACCGCGCCAGGGTTGGGCCCAGCCCCGTGATTACGGTACGAGTCGTCTTGGGTGTCAACCAGTTGGCCATGCGTTGCAAAATACAACTGCCCTCCGCGGATCAGAATCTTGTGTTTTGCCGCCTCTTCATCGCGCAACCACACCATGCTTTTGCGTTGAAGATTTGGCAATTCATCGAGTTCCGGTTCCGCGATGAGGATCTTCGGCATGTTGTCCACTCTGTCTCCGTGAGCGCTTAAGATGCATCGGTTGATCGCGAGATCGCCGATGTCTCTACCCCCCCCCGAGGAGAGACTGACTGACTTCGCCCCGATAAGCCGCTCGAGTTCTTGGGCCGCGGCCCAGTGCACAGCCCTCGAAAATTGATATGCCACGCAATCTCGGACGGTGCTCTGCGTCACGTTCCGCGAGACGCTCCGCATGATGTGGCCCGATTGTCGATAGATGCCTTGGAGCGACACTGATTTATCGGCGAGGCTGAAGACATCATCAGACCATCCGTGACACGTGTGATACATGAGAAGATCACTCAGCTGTTGGATCTCGGCTTGATGATAGGCCCGCGATGTGTCTATCCCGCCGCGCACATTCCAGCACACGTAGTGTTTCACACGACGATCGATGTCGCTACTAAACACCTGACCTGTCGGAATCCTGGAGTAGGCATGATTGTTTAAGTGGGGAGCGACGGCCGCCTCCCGCATGATCTGTTTCTTGGCGGCATTGTCCATGGCGCGTACATCCTTTCGTACGTTGAAGAACAGTCACAATAGTCCATGATTCCACTATAGTCCATGATTCCACTGCCAGGCCGGGCCCTCACCCGCCAATCAGCACCGTCATGCAGCCGAGCGTGATCACGCCGCCGTGGCTCGTACTGTCGCCCATCCGCGCCGCCGGCATGCCGCCC